>NZ_JBSFPS010000252.1:0-14465 GCF_053588315.1 Streptosporangium sp. NPDC003464
GCCGAACGTCGCGGGGAAGATGAGGGCGACGGCGATGGTCTCTCCCATGGCCCGGCCGAGACCGAGCATGGACGCGCTGATGACGCCGGGACGGCCGAACGGCAGGACCGCCATCCTGATCACTTCCCAGCGGGTCGCGCCGAGGGCCAGTGCCGCCTCCTCGTGCGCCCTGGGCACCTGGAGGAACACCTCCCGGGAGATCGCCGCGATGATCGGCAGGATCATGACCGCGAGCACGATCGACGCCGTCAGCATCGAGCGGCCGGTGATGATGTCACCGCCGAACAGCGGGATGAACCCCAGATACTCGTGCAGGAACTCGGAGGGGCCCTGCATGAACGGGACGAGGAAGACGACGCCCCACAGGCCGTAGACGACGCTGGGGACGGCGGCCAGCAGGTCGATGACGTATCCCAGGATCCCGGCCATCCGCCGGGGCGCGTAGTGGGAGATGAACAGCGCCACGCCGACGGCCACCGGCACCGCCATGATCAGCGCGAGGACCGCGCTGATCAGCGTGCCGAAGGCCAGCGCCCCGATGCCGAAGGACTGGGTGCTGTTCGGCTCCCACGTGAGGGTGGTGAGGAAGCTCCCCTTGTTGGCCTGCAGCGCGGGGACCGCCTCGACGACGAGGAAGACGGCGATGGCCGCCATGATCGCCAGCAGGAGAATGCCGGCGGCCGTGGAGGCGTAGCGGAAGGGCACCTCACCTCGGCTGCGCCGAGAGGCGGACCGGCTCAGGGCCGATCCGCCGTCACGGGTGCGAACTGGAGTCGCCATCAACTTAGGAGATCGCCTCGACGGCGGTCCGGACCTTGGCGAGCACCGTCGCCGGCAGCGGGGCGTAGCCCAGGCTGGTCAGCGCCTGCTGGCCCTCGTCGCTGGAGGTGTAGGTGAGGAAGGACTTCACCAGCTTGGCCTCCTCGGGAGCCAGGCCCTTCTCGCAGGTGATCTCGTAGGTCACCAGGACGATGGGGTAGGCGCCGGCGGCCTTGGTGGCGTAGTCGATGCTCAGCTTGAGGTCGTTGCCCTGACCGACGACCTCGGCGGCCTCGACCGTCTTGGCCGCGCTCTCCGGGGTCAGCTCCACGAACTCGCCGGAGCCGTTGGCGACCTTAGCCTTGGCCAGGCTGGAGTTCTCGGCGTAGGAGAGCTCCACGTAGCTGATCGAGCCGGGGGCGCTCTTGATGGCCTGCGCGATGCCGTCGGAGCCCTTGGCGCCCTGGCCCTTGGCCTCGGCCGGCCACGCCTTGGCGGGCTCGTACGGCCACTCGGCGGTCTTGGACAGGAACTTGGTGAAGTTGTCGCTGGTGCCCGACTCGTCCGAGCGGTGGAAGGCCTGGATCGGGGTCGAGGGGAGCTTGGCGTCCGGGTTGTCGGCCTTGATCGCCGCGTCGTCCCACTTCGTGATCTTGCTGTTGAAGATGCCACCGATGGTCTTGGGGGACAGCTGCAGTCCCTCGACGCCCGGCAGGTTGTAGACGACGGCCACCGGACCGGTCACCATCGGGATGTTGATGGCCTTGCCGGTCTTGCACCGGGCGTCGGCCTGCGCGGGCTCACCCTTGTCGTCCTTCAGCGCCGAGTCGGAGCCGGCGAAGGCGACCGTGCCCTGAATGAAGGCCTGCACACCCGCGCCGGAGCCGCTGGGCTGGTAGTTGAGGCTCACACCCGCGTTGGCCTGCTGGAAGTTCTTCTTCCACTCGTCGATGGCGTTCGCCTGCGCCGAGGAGCCCGCAGCGTTGATCGTGCCGCTGAGACCGGCGTCCGATCCGGCCGAGGGCGCCGTTGAGGCCGGTGCCGTGGAGGCGTCGGTGCTGGCGGAGTTGTTATCGGTGCCGCACGCAGCGAGCGAGAGCGCGCCGACGAGGGTGACCGCGGCGAGCCGGCCTGCATACTTCACGGTTGGGTTCCTCCCACTAAGTCCTTCAACGTTCAAGACAGTAGGGAGGCGAGATGACTCGAAACCGGTAGGAAGGTGAACGCAAAATGAATGCATTCGGTCGGAGTTGTGGCGACGGCTTGGGCGAGTCTTGAAGTTCCGGCCAGGTCCGGGGCCCTTTCCGGACCCAGGACAGGCCGAGGCGAGAGCCGCCGGGGGGTTTCGGCGGAGCTTCCGTTCAGACTGGCCGGCGGGACTCCGCCACGCGAGGCCGACGGGACTCCTCCACGCGGGACCGACAGGGCTCCGCCACACGAGGAAGGTGGGCGGACTCCTGCCCGCGGGGCCGACGGGCTCGGCCACGCGGGCAGGGTGAGAGCGGGCGCCGCTACACGGGGCCGGCGGGACTCCGCCATACGGGGCCAGCGGGACTCCGCCATACGGGGCCAGCGAGGCTCCGCCATACGGGGCCAGCGAGGCTCCGCCATACGGGGCCAGCGAGGCTCCGCCGTACGGGAAGGACCGGGCTCCGCCGTGCGGGAAGGACGGGGCTCCGCTACACGGGAAGGGTGAGCGGGCCGCCGCCGAGGCGCTTGAGGACCTCGCTGTGCAGCGGGCCGTTGGTGCACACCAGGCTGCCCCCGTCGAGGCCGGGGACGCCGGACAGGTCGGTCCAGATGCCGCCCGCCTCCTCGACGATCACGGTCAGCGCCGCGATGTCCCAGGGGGAGAGTTCGGGCTCGGCCGACAGGTCGACCGCACCCTCGGCGACCAGCATGTGCGACCAGAAGTCGCCGTAGGCGCGGCTGCGCCAGACCGACCGGTTGAGGTCGAGGAACTCCTCAAGCTTGCCGGCCTCCTCCCAGCCGCCGAAGCTGGAGTAGGAGAAGGAGGCGTCCTCCAGCCGGGTGACGGAGGAGACCTGGCAGCGGGTGGCCTTGGTGAGGCTCTTGCCCGTCCACGCGCCGCTGTCGCGGGCGGCCCACCAGCGGCGGCCGAGCGCCGGGGCGGAGACCAGGCCCACGACGACCCGGCCCTGGTCCATCAGCGCGATGAGCGTGGCCCAGATGGGGACGCCGCGCACGTAGTTCTTCGTGCCGTCGATCGGGTCGATCACCCACGAGCGCGCGCCGTAGCCGGTCTTGCCGAACTCCTCGCCGATCACCGCGTCACGGGGGCGGGCCCGGCTGAGCGTGCCCCGGATCGCCTCCTCGACCGCCCGGTCGGCGTCGCTGACCGGGGTGAGGTCCGGTTTGGTGTCGACCCGGAGGTCGGCGGCCTTGAACCGGCGCATGGTCAGGTCGTCGGCGGCGTCGGCCATGACGTGCGCGAGGCGCAGGTCGTCGTTGTAACCCGTCACAGGAGGTAACGCTATCGCCTCAGTGGTGGTCAATAGGAGAGCGGGGAACAAGCCCGGGGAATTGTGTCGCGTCACATCACTCAGCCGGATACGCCGTAAAGCGGGGAACGCGCCGCACGCCGTGCCCGGCGGCCGGATCTCGCCGCCCCCGGACCTTCGCGGGTCCGCTCCGGGCCCCTCCCACGGACTGCGTTCCCGGTCCCCTTCGCGGGCCTGGTCCGGGTCCCCTCTCACGGGCGTGTTCCGGGCCCCTCCCACGGACTGCGTTCCTGGCCCCCTTCTCGGGCCTGGTCCGGGTCCCCTCCCACGGATGCGCTCCGAGGCCCCTTCGCGGGGCCGCTCCGAATCTCCTCTCATGGGCGCGCTCGGGGGCCGGCCCCTGGAGGGGTGACCCGGTCTGCGCGGGCGCCCCGGATCTTCCGTTGGCTCCGCTGTTACTGGCGAGTAGCATGCGGGGCATGAGCTTCGACGTAGGCGCCTTCATGCTGCAGAGCGTCCCCTTCGCCCGGACACTGGACATCTCCTTCGACAAGGTGGAGCCGGGATCGGCGGTGGTCCGCATGCCCGACCGCGCGGACCTGCACAACCACGTGGGCGGCCCGCACGCCGGCGCCCTGTTCAGCCTCGCCGAGTCCGCCTCCGGCGCCGCGATGCTCGCGGCCTTCGGCGACCAGCTCTCGCGGGCGACCCCGCTGGCCGCGAACGCGGCGATCCGCTACGTGAAGCTCGCCGAGGGCGAAGTCGTCGCCGAGGCCCGCCTACGGGCCTCCCGCGAGGAGGTCGTGGCCAAGCTGGACGCCGGGGAGCGCCCCGAGTTCGAGGTCGCCGTCGACATCAGGACCACCGACGGCACGCTGGTCTCCGAGATGACCGTCTCCTGGACCCTGCGCCCCAACCGCTAGTCGTCGTCGGGCGCGCCCTCGCGGCTGGCGAGCAGGCGGCGCAGGGAGACGAGCCTGGCGGGGTCGGCGTGGCCGGAGGCCACCCAGGCGTCCAGGGCGCACTCCTCGCCGAGATGGTTGCAGCCCTTGGGACAGTCGACCGTGCCCTCGACGAGGTCGGGGAAGCCGGCCAGGACGGTCTCCACCGAGACGTGGGCGAGGCCGAAGCTGCGCACTCCCGGGGTGTCGATGATCCAGCCGCCCCCGGGAAGCTCCAGGGCCACGGCCGAGGTCGAGGTGTGACGGCCCCGGCCGGTCACCGCGTTGACGTGGGAGACGGCCCGGTTGGCGTCCGGGACCAGGGCGTTGACCAGGGTGGACTTGCCCACGCCCGAGTGGCCGACCAGCACGCTGGTCCGGCCGTTCAGGCGTTCTCGGACCTCCTCCAGGGTGCCGCCCTTCTGCAGCACCACGTACGGCACGCCGAGCGGGGCGTAGAGGGAGACCAGCTCGTCGGGTGGGGCCAGGTCGGACTTGGTGAGGCAGAGCATCGGCTCGATGTCGGCGTCGAAGGCCGCCACCAGCATCCGGTCGATCATGCGCGGCCGGGGCGGCGGGTCGGCCAGGGCCGTCACGATCACGAGCTGGTCGGCGTTGGCCACCACGGGACGCTCGATGCCGTCGGTGTTGTCGGTGTCGTCGGCGGAGCGGCGCAGCATCGAGGTGCGCGGCTCCACGCGGACGACACGGGCCAGCGTGTCGGACGCGCCGGAGACGTCGCCGACCAGGGCCACCTGGTCGCCCACCACGATCCCCTTGCGGCCGAGCTCGCGGGCCTTCATGGCCACCACGACGCGGCCGCTCATCGCGGCGCCCTCCGGCCGGTCCTTCTTACGGCGGCGGTCCTTCTCGCCCGCCGACTCCACCAGGCACGTGTAGCGGCCCCGGTCGACCGCCACCACGAACCCCCGCACCGCGTCGTCGTGCGCAGGCCGGATCCGGGTCCGGGGCCGGGAACCCTTGCCCGGCCTGACCCTGACGTCGTCCTCGTCGTATTCGCGCTTTCTCAGTGTCTCCGCCTCGATCTACCCTCGTCCGGCTCCCTCCCCACGCCCTGAGGCGCGGGGGCTCTGCCCGGATCCCTGACGGACGGGCGCCCGTCACGGCCCGGCGTCCGCGGGGCCGCCGGCCGGCGGCCCGTCACCGTGGGCCCTCCAGCATGTCCGCCCACATGGTGGCGAACTCGGGGAGGGTCTTACCCGTGGTGGCGATGTTCTCCACCTGCACTCCCGGCACGGCCAGCCCGAGCACCGCGCCCGCGGTGGCCATCCGGTGGTCGTCGTAGGAGTGGAACACCCCGCCGTGGAGCGGGCGCGGCCGGATCTCCAGGCCGTCGTCGGTCTCGGACGCGTCACCGCCCAGGCCGTTGATCTCGGCGACCAGCGCGGCGAGCCGGTCGGTCTCGTGCCCGCGGATGTGGGCGACGCCGCTGATCCGGCTGGGGGAGTCGGCGAGGGCGGCGAGGGCGGCGATCGTCGGGGTCAGCTCGGCGACGTCGCGCAGGTCCGCCTCGATGCCGGTGACGCGGCCGGTGCCGCTGACCGCCAGGCCGCCGGGCGTGCGCTCGACCGAGGCGCCCATGTCCGCCAGCAGCCGCCGGAGCTGGTCGCCCGGCTGGGTCGTCGCCGCGGGCCAGCCGGGGATGGTGACCGTGCCGCCGGTGACCATCGCGGCGCACAGGAACGGCGCCGCGTTCGACAGGTCGGGCTCCACGGTGAAGTCCCTGGCGCCGATCGGGCCGGGCTCGACCCGCCAGACGTCGGGCTCGGAGTCGTCGACCCGGACACCGTGCTCGCGCAGCATCTGAACGGTCATCTGGATGTGCGGCTGGGAGGGGATCGGCGGGCCGGCGTGCCGTACTGTCACGCCCTTCTCGAACCGGGCGGCGGTCAGCAGCAGGCCGGAGAGGAACTGGGAGGACCCGGACGCGTCGAGCGTGACCTCTCCGCCGGTCAGCGGGCCCCGGACGGTGAACGGCAGCGCGTCGTTGTCCACGTCGGCGCCGAGGGCGCGCAGCGCCCCCAGGATCGTGCCCATGGGGCGCTTGCGCGCGTGCGGGTCGCCGTCGAAGAACACCTCGCCGTCGCCCAGCGCCGCCATCGGCGGCACGAACCGCATCACCGTGCCGGCCAGCCCCACGTCGATCCGCGCCCCACCGGTGACCGGGCCGGGTGTGATCGCCCAGTCGACGCTGGAGGCGCTCTCGTTGGAGGGGGTCATCGTCGCGCCGAGTGCCCGCAGCGCGTCCGCCATCAGGTCGGCGTCCCGGCTGCGCAGGGCCAGCCGTACCGTGCCCGGGCCGTCGGCCAGCGCGGCCAGCAGCAGGGCGCGGTTGGTCACCGACTTCGAGCCGGGCAGGGAGACGGTCGCGCGGACGGGTTCGGTCGCGGTCGGTGCGGGCCACAGCGGAGCGGACATGGTCAAAAGCCTACCGGGACGGTGACCCTGCGCTTCGAACACATGGCAAGGTGGTGATATGTGCGGGAGATACGCGTCTGCGCGGAAGAAGCAGGAGCTGCTCGAGCAGTTCCAGGTCGAGGTCGACGGGGCCGCTGAGGAGGAGCTCCGGCCCGACTACAACGTCGCGCCGACCAAACCGGTCTACGCGGTGCTGAGCCGGGTGCCCAAGAGCGACCCGGAGGCCGAGGCGGTCCGGCAGCTCCGGGTGCTCCGCTGGGGCCTGGTCCCCTCCTGGGCGAAGGACCCGTCCATCGGCTCAAGAATGATCAACGCGCGGGTCGAGACACTCACCGAGAAGCCGTCCTTCCGCAGGGCGTTCGCCGAGCGCCGGTGCCTGCTCCCGGCCGACGGCTACTTCGAATGGGCCGTGGCGGAGGAGGGCGGGACGGTCAAGAAGCCGAAGAAGCAGCCCTACTTCATCCACCCCGCCGACGGCGGGGTCATGGCCATGGCGGGGCTGTACGAGTTCTGGCGCGACCGGGGCCGGCCCGACGACGACCCGCTCGCCTGGCTGGTGACCTGCGCCGTCATCACCACCTCCGCCCTGGACGAGGCCGGCACGGTCCACGACCGGATGCCGATGCTGATCGAGCGGGACCGCTGGGCGGAGTGGCTCGACCCCGGGGTGCCCGACGCGAAGGGGTTCCTGGTCCCGGCCGGCTCCACCGGGCTGAAGGCGTATCCGGTCTCCACCGCGGTGAACTCGGTGCGGAACAACGGCCCGGAGCTCATCGAGCCGCTGCTGGAAGAGGATGACGGTCAGGCGCTCTTCTGAGCGTCATCCTCTTCCGGGAGTGTCCGTATCCGAAAACAATCTGTAACCGGTGTAAAACCAACGCCAAGTGGGCATCCGCTGATGAAAGCGATACCTCTGAAAGAGGTGTCGCCGTAAAACCTCATCCCCTTCGCGCCTGACGGGACAATCGGGGATCCCTTCACAGGCCGCCCCCACTCTGCGGAGGTGCGGATACGTGAACGCCGCGACCGCGCGTGTGCGCCTGGAGAGCATGCTCGCCGAGCTTGACCGGTCCATCGGGGTGCTGCGGGGAGATCCCCTGGCCGCATGGGACCGATCTGCGGGCGATGCCGGGTCGGTCCTGACCGACGCGGACCGCAACCGGGCCATGCTGGAGGCGGCCACCCAGCAGCGCCGCTCGGTGCTCGAAGCACTCAGGCGGCTGGACGACGGGCTCTACGGCCTCTGCGCCGACTGCGGCAGTCCCGTGCCGGAGGGCAGGCTCGAAGCGCGCCCCGAGGCCGCCCGCTGCGTGCAGTGCCAGGCGAAGCGCGAGCGCAGGCGCTGACCCGCGGCCGGCCCGCCCTCTGTCCCCTGCCCCTCTCGGACAGGACCTCCTAGGGGTGGACCTCGGACAGGACCCCCTAGGGGCGGACAGGGCCTCCTGGGGACGGTGCCTCGCTCGGACGGCGCCTGGGGCTCGCTCGGACGGCGCCTCCTGGGGGCGGTCCTCCATGGGGTTAAGGACGGTCCCTAGGGGGCGCGCCCGCCGGTGTCCCGGAGGCGCGCAGGGGCCGCCCCGGAGCCGCGCAGGGGCCTTCCACGGCTCCGGGGCGGCCTACCGGCGGCGGGCGCTGGCGACCAGGTGGATGCCCACGGTGTCGTCGTCGGCCGGATCCGCCTCCAGCTCGGTGTTGACCAGCCAGGTGAGCGCGCGCGAGTCGGAGGCCAGCACGTGGTCGACCGTCGAGGGGGACAGCACCGTGCGGGGCCGGATCCACTCCACCTCCAGGCCGGCGTCGGTGAGCAGGTCGCGCAGCTGGCCGCTGCTGAAGCACCGGGTGATGCTCCCGTCGGGCCAGGGCACGAGCATGACCTCGCCGGTCTGGCGCAGATGGGCCCAGTAGTTCTGCTCGGCGAGGATCGCCATCCCCAGCACCAGGGAGTCGACGCAGAGCAGCGCCCGCCCGCCGGGCCGCAGCACCCGGGCGACGTCGTCGATCGCCGACTCGGCCATGAGCTCCACCGACATGGCGCGCTCCTCGGCGAGCACGGCGTCCACGCTGCGGTCGGGGAGGAATCGGAGATCGTCGGCGCGGACCTGACTGACCTTGGAGACGTCGTGCAGCAGCGGCTGACCCTCCACGGTGCGACGGAAGTCGACCACCTCCAGCACCCGGTGCCCGGCCTTGGCGGCCTGGGCCGACCAGCGGCCCCGGCCGCCGGACAGGTCGAGGACGGTCGAAGGGCTCTCCGGCAGCCATCGGCTCAGCTGCTCGGCGGCGACCGCGCGATAAAAGGTCCAGTACGGCCCGAGCGTTCCTGAGCCGTTCAGCTCTTCGGCCGGGATGGGCAGCACAAGCGGCTCCTGGCGTCGGGTATCCGGTGGTCTACAGCTACCTGCCGGTACGTATGTTTTTCCCCGTACCGGGTCCTTCGTCACCTTCTATCTTGTGGGAACAGATGACAGGACGGGCGTGTTGCAGCGGACAACGCACGATCCTTTCGGGAGGTTGGCAAGCCGATGCTCGCGTTGATCGAACCCATCACCCGCCCCGGTGATCGGTCCATCCCTGATGAGCGGGTATCCTCCGCTCAGTACGGAGTCCCGCGTCAGCAGGGCTTCGGCGATCTTAAGGGGGTGGGTCCGGTCCCTGCGACAGACGCGGAGACTCTGGAGCAGCGGAGCACACGGTTCGAGCGGGATGTGATGCCTTATCTCGACCAGCTCTACTCCGCCGCGCTCCGGATGACCCGGAACCCAGCGGATGCCGAAGATCTTCTCCAGGAGACCTTCGCCAAGGCCTTCGCGTCCTTCCACCAGTTCCAGGAAGGCACCAACCTCAAGGCCTGGCTGTACCGCATCCTGACCAACACCTTCATCAACAGCTACCGCAAGAAGCAGCGGGAGCCCAAGCAGTCGGGCGCCGAGGAGATCGAGGACTGGCAGCTCGCCAGGGCCGAGTCGCACACCTCGGCCGGGCTGAAGTCCGCTGAGATCGAGGCACTCGAGCATCTGCCCGACAGCGACGTCAAGCAGGCGCTGGCCGCGCTCCCGGAGGAGTTCCGCATCGCCGTCTACCTCGCCGACGTCGAGGGTTTCCCCTACAAGGAGATCGCCGACATCATGGGCACCCCCATCGGGACCGTGATGTCGCGGCTTCACCGTGGGCGCCGCCAACTGCGGACCCAACTGGAGGACTACGCCCGCGAGCGTGGCCTGGTTCCCGCGGAGGGTGCGAAGTGAGCGAGCGAGGCGACGGCGAGCCCGTACGGACCGGCCCGGCGACCGCGGACGGGGTGATCGCATGAGCTGCGGCAAGCCCCACGCCACCGACTGCCGTGAAGTCCTGGACAAGGTTTACACCTACCTTGACGGTGAGCTCGACGAGAACAACTGCGTCGACATCCGCGAGCACCTGGACGAGTGCGGCCCCTGCCTGGAGGAATACGGCCTGGAGCAGGTCGTCAAGCAGCTGGTCGCCAAGCACTGCGGCTGCGACCGGGCCTCGGAGGACCTGCGCGCCAAAGTGCTCGACAGGATCAAGCAGGTCCGCTCGGACTTGACCGGCTGACCTCCTAGGATCTCTCCCATGGCCATGGCGATGGCCGAGGAGCTTGGGGGGCGGCATGCGCATACTCGTCACCGGTGGAGCGGGATTCATCGGATCCAATCTGGTGGACCGGTTGCTGGCCGACGGCCACGAGGTCACGGCCGTGGACGACCTGTCCGGCGGCGACCGCGACAACCTCGCCGACGCGGCGCAGAGCCCGCTGTTCAGGCTCCATCAGATGGATGTGCGCGACCCCGCCCTGATCGGCCTGGTCGCCGACTGGGAGCCCGAGGTCATCTGCCACCTCGCCGCGCAGATCAGCGTGCGCAAGAGCGTGGCCGACCCCGTCCACGACGCCCGGCTCAACGTCGAGGGCACCGCCTCCGTCCTCACCGCCGCCCAGCGCGGCGGCACCCGCAAGGTCGTCTTCGCCTCCTCGGTCGCCGTGTACGGCAGGCCCGCGGTCATCCCGGTCCCCGCGGACGCGGCGACCGACCCGCGCTCGCCGTACGCGGCCTCCAAGCTCAGCGCGGAGACCTACCTGGCCGCCTTCAAGGCGCTCCACGGCATCGACTACACCACCTTGGTGCTCGCCAACGTCTACGGCCCCCGCCAGTCGCCCGGCGGCGAGGCCGGGGTGGTCGCCATCTTCACCGACGCCCTGCTCAACGGCACCCCCACGGTGCTGTACGGCGACGGCACCCAGACCCGCGACTACGTCTTCGTCGACGACGTGGTGGACGGTTTCGTCCGTGCCTGCGGGAGCGGCGACGGCCGCCGGTTCAACCTGGGCACCGGGGTGGAGACCAGCGACCGCGCGCTGCACACCCTGGTGGCCGAGGCCGTCGGCGCGCCCGACGGCCCGGAGACCGCCGCGGCGCGCCCGGGCGATCTCCCGGCGATGGCCGTCGATCCGGCCCCCGCGCTGGAGGGACTGGGCTGGCGGCCCCAGACCGACCTGCCCGCCGGGCTGAAGGCCACCGTCGACTGGGCGCGGGCCCGGCTGGCGGCCCGCTAGCCGCGACACCGGCGATGGCGTGCGGTGATGGATTGGTTACGCTTTGCTTGCGATTCTCGGTCAGCCCCTCCGGGTCGGGCTCGCTTCTGTAGCCTGAGTTGCGAAAACGACATGGAGGCAGCGCATGTTGAAGGAAACGGTCAGCCCGGCACGTCTCGGGATCTCCTGGACTTGAGCACGCGCTCGTAGGACCCAAGGGTGGCCGCTTTGCGTGGACTGCCGTGGTTTGCCAAGGTCTACCTTGTCGCTGTGATCGGGGCGGCGGTCGCGCTCCTCGGATACAGCGTGGCGGTGAGCGGTCGTCTTGAGCGGCTCGACTGGTCGAACCTACTCGTACTGGCCCTGTTGTTCCTGGTGTGCGAGTCGGTGCCGACGCTGCTCAACGTGAAACAGGCCGCGGTGTCGGTCAGCTTCTCGGCCGCGCTCGCCGCGGTGGTGCTCCTCGGTCCCGAGGGGGCGGCGCTGGTCGGCATGACGGCCGTCTTCAGCGTGCGGCCGGGGCTGCCGCTGGTGAAGCGGCTGTTCAACGGCGCCCAGTTCGCCATCTGCGGTTACGCCGCGGGCCGGGCCTACGAGTGGCTGGGGGGCACGGCGGGCCTGCCGACCATCGCCGGGTTCGACGATCTGATCGTGCCGTTCGCGGGCGCGGCGGCGGTCTTCGTCCCGCTCAACTTCATCCTGATCGCGATCGTGCTCGTGCTCACCGGCCAGGCCGACCAGGTGCCGCTGCGGGGGGTGGCCCAGTTCATGGTCTCCTACCTGGGCTACGCCACCTTCGGCCTGCTGATCGCCGGGCTGTGGGCGACGGTCAGCTCGATCTCCGCGGTCCTCGTGCTGCTCCCGCTGTTCGTCGCCCGCTGGGCCTTCGGCCAATACCTCGCCCAGCAGCGCTCCTACGACGCCACCATCGCGGCGCTCTGCCAGGCGGTGGAGACCAAGGACTACTACACCCGTGGTCACTGCACCCGCGTCTCGCTGGCCTCGGGCATGATCGCCCAGGAGATCGGCATGGGGTCCGAGCGGCTGCGGGCGATCCGTTACGCCGGGATGCTGCACGACGTGGGCAAGCTGGGCGTGCCGACCAAGGTGCTGCAGAAGGACGGCCCGCTCACCGAGGAGGAGTTCGCCGCGATCCAGCTCCATCCGATGCGCGGGCTGGAGATCGTGCGCGGCATCGACTTCCTCGACGAGGCGTTCGCCGGGATCATGCACCACCACGAGCGGCAGGACGGCAAGGGATACCCGATGGGGCTGGCCGGGGAGGAGATCCCGGAGTTCGCCCGGATCATCGCGGTGGCCGACGCCTTCGACTCCATGACCTCCGACCGCTCCTACCGGGGGGCGCGCCCCGTGGAGGTGGCGATGGCCGAGCTCCGCAAGGGAGCCGGCACCCAGTTCGACCCGGTGATGGTCGTCGCGTTCATCAAGGCCGTCGACCGCGACGGCTGGGAGCCGCCACGCAAGGTCGTCACGCCTCCGGCCGGCGAGGCGGAGACCACCACCAAGGACCATGACGACCCGACCATGCCCATCCAGGTGGTGTCGGAGCGGTGAGCCGCCGGGCGGGCGGGGCGAGGGTGAGGGCGGGCGCGACCATGGGCACAGAGCGGTGAGCCGCCGGGCGAGTGGGGCGAGGGTGAAGGCGGGCGCGACCATGGAAGCAGGGCGATGAACGGCACCACCGCCGCCACGCGGGCGTTCCAGCGGCTCGACTCGGGCCAGCTCCTGCTGATCTGCGCGGCGGGCCTGCTGGCGGTGACGGGGGTGGCGCACACCGCCGCCGCCGGGCTGCTCGACCCGGAGGTCGCCATCGGGTTCGGCGCGCTCATCGCGGCGGGGGAGCTGGCCAGGCTCACGATGCCGGGCAACCGGGAGGTGGCGCCGATCGGCGCGGCGGCCGCGCTCGGCTACACGGTGCTGCTGGACATGGGCGACGTCCCGGCGCGGCACTCAGCGCTCCAGGTCGTCGCGGTGCTGGCGGTCGGCATGGCCGCCGGGGCGCTGCCGCACCTGGCGGTGGGCCGCCCGCCCCGGCCGGACGCGATGGCGCGCAGGCTGCTCACCGGCGCGCTGCTGGCGGTGGCCTACCGGCCGTTGGCGGGGTCGCTGTTCGAGCTGACGAAGGGGCCCGAGGGCGGTTGGTGGCCCGCGCTCGGCGTGATGGCCCTGCTCATCCTGGTCATGGTGCTGGCGGATGTGCTGCTGGCCGCCGTGCTCCGGGCCGAGCAGGTGCGCGCGGCCTTCGGCGTGGCCCTCCGCGACGAGGCGCGGATGGCCACGCCGCTGTGGGCCGCCGTCGCCGCCTCCGGCATCCTGCTCGCCCTCGCCTCGCACAGCATGGACATGGCGGCGCTGCTGGTCTTCGCCGCGCCGCTGCTGGTCACCCAGGTCGCCTTCCGTAAATACGCCGGGATCCGGGCCACCTACCTCCAGACGGTCCGGGCGCTGTCGCGGGTCACCGAGGTCGGCGGCTACGTCGAGCCGGGGCATTCGCGCCGGGTCAGCCGCCTGGCGGTCGCGGTCGGGCGGGAGCTGGGCCTGGCCGAGCCCGAGCTGCTGGAGCTGGAGTACGCCGCGCTCATGCACGACATCGGCCAGCTCTCGCTGCGCGATCCGATCCCCGGGGGCGCCACGGTGCTCACCGAGCCCGAGCAGGCCCGGCGCATCGCCGAACTCGGCGCGGAGGTGATCCGGCAGACCGGGGTGCTGGACCGGGTGGCCGAGATCGTCCGCCGCCAGTGCGATCCCTGCGCCGAGACGCCGCCGCTGGCCAGCCGCATCATCAAGGTGGCCAACGCCTATGACGACCTGGTCGGCGGCTCCACCGACCGGGACCGGGCCGGGGCCGCCCTCGAACGGCTCCGCCTCGGCGCCGGCGAGGAGTATGATCCACCGGTCGTCGAAGCGGCAGCCCGCGTCATCGACAGGTTGACTCCGTCGTACCGGATCTGAAAGATCTCCTTGCGGATCCGAACGATCGCCTCCCGGACCCGAAGGATCTCCCTTCCTGACCGGGTGGTCCCCGGGAGGGTTCCGATCCCGCGCACTTGTGGGTTTCCTACAGATCACGTTCCCGTGATCGGTGGTTTCGGGCTTAGGGCTGTGCTAAGACCCCGATCATAGGGTGGAGCGGTCGAAAGGGGTCTGCCAACGTGTTCGAGTCTGTTCTGGTAGCCAATCGTGGCGAAATCGCACGGCGAATCATCCGCACGATCCAGCGCATGGGACTGCGAGCCATCGCGGTGTATTCCGAGGCCGACGCCGACCTGCCGTTCGTCCGGGAGGCCGACGAGG
>NZ_JBSFPS010000253.1:0-14344 GCF_053588315.1 Streptosporangium sp. NPDC003464
ACCGCCCCCCCACACAACATATAAATAATCGTTGGGGGGCCCCACCCACACCCCCCCCCCCACCTCCACTCTCCCCAAGCCAGCCAACAAGAGGTCAATGATGCAGAAACCCGATCGCGCCCTTCCTGAGGAAAGTCAGTGGGATCTACTGGTCGAACACGGACTGGAATCCTGGTTCAGCTGCCAATGGATAAGCACGGAAGACGGCAACGAGATCGCCCGACGGCTGGGCGTCGATCCCCAGAACGGCACATTGTGTGACTTTCAAACAGCCATGCAATCATACGAAACCAGCCTGGAAGAACTGATCGTATGGGTGGGAGAGCACTCAGCCGGCTGGTCCACCATTCTCACCATCAGCGGCGGAACGGTGCCGCCACGGCTGATAGAGGCGCTGAGTGCAGACGGACAACGCGTACTCGAAGCCTATTATGTGGAAGAGGCCGATCCCGGCAAGCTTCTCTACACTCATGACAGGGAATACCGTGGAGAGATATTCCCTCCTTCCTCCCCTGGGGGATGGATGGAGGTCCCTGAGTTCGCGGCGTACGCGAGCGGGCTGGAGCTCAGCGACGAAATCAGCGACGCTGAAACCTTTGACCGCTACATGTGCATGGTAGGACGGATCACCGGCCGGTTCATCGACCGTGCCTGGTTCGCGTCAACGCGAACCCTGTACCACATTCCACACGAAGCATGACGTCGATGAACGCGTGAACGAGTTTCTCCAGCACGTCAAGCGGCACTTCGCTCTCCTGGAGGCGGTACCGGCGGGTCCCGCCGGTACCAGCAAGTCCTTCGTGTGCGGCTCCTTCTGCGGGACCGATCTGATCAGGCGATGAGCTCTGCGCCTGCCGGAAACTCCATCCGTGCAGTTCAAGCCGCATGCGAGTATTCGTGAAGGACTCCGCCGAGCCGGTCTCGTCGTCCGGATGCCGGTGAGCACGGTCTTGGTGCCGGCTTCGGCAGAGGATCTCGTCCATGAGGGGCGGGAACTTCCCATCTCGATCGCCGATGAGATGGCGTGCCCGGCAGCCCGCATCGTCCAGGTCCATCACCAAGTTCTTTATCGCCTGGATGACCCAGTTTGCACTCGGGTGCGCGACACGCGGACGCGCCTGGTGGCGTGCTCGATGACCGTCAGGACGTACTGGCGTTGTCCGCTGAGAGTAATGGTCTCGATGAAGTCGCGGGCGAGTAGGGCGTCTGCTTGCGAGCGTAGGAAGTCGGCCCATGTGGTGGACGCTCGCTTGGGCGCCGGATCGAGACCTGCCTGTTTGAGGATCTCCCATACGGTGGACGGCGCGATCCTGATGCCGAGTGCAGTGAGCTCTCCGTGGACCCGCCGGTAGCCCCAGCCGGGGTTTTCTCGAACCAAGCGCAGAATGAGGGGGCGGACTGAGCGGACCGTGGGCCGGCGCCCCGGCCAGCCTAGTGCCGCATCAGGCAACGTTCGCCCTGTCGACGACGGCGCGTAGGCGCCGGTCGTCGGCATGGCGGTTGCGCCAGATGATGTAGCGGCGGATCATGCTGCCCTGCTCCCTGTGGCTGGCATGGTCGGTACCGTCCAGAGCGAAGTAGCGCAGCGCGGTATCTCGCGGCGCTCGGCCAGGGTGAAGGTCTTGGGCCGTCCGCCCCGGTACTTGGGCTGCAGGGAGTCGAAGCCGTCGGCGTTGAAGTTATGGATCACGTCGCGGACCCGGTCGGGGCTGGTGAACGTCACCTCGGCGATCTTCGCCACGGGCATGCCCTGGGCCGGCAGCAGCACCCTCTGCGCACGCCGCCGGGTCACCACCGACCCGGTACCGCGGCGGACGGTCCGCAGCAGCCGTCGCCCCTCATCGTCGTCGATCTCCCGGACCCGTACACGTTCGGCCACTCGATCATTCTGGTGAACGACATGTTGTCTGGCGACAGTGACCGAAGGCATGTCATCCAGTTCGACGGCGCCGTAGCTCCTCGAGCCATTGGCGTACCTGCTCGTCGTCATGCAGGAAGTCCTCATTCGGACCGTTGCGCAGGTCGATCCCGTGCAGACGGCTCAACGCCCACCACGCCACGTCGTCCCAGACGAGATCATCATCGGCGCCCCAGCGCCATGCCCAGCGGTCCGCCTCGTCCCGGCTCATCCGTCCATCGAGAACCGCGATGAAACACTGCTCGATCTCGTCCAGACCCGGCTGCTCATCGCCGTTCATGAGCTGACCGTACTCCAACAGGGCAAACGTTGCCTGATGCGGCACTAGAGATCCGAACTCCGTACAGGCCCTAGCAGTCCTTGTCGCGGGGCGGCAGGTTCCCGGTGGTCAGGAAGTCGGTGACGGCCTGGTCGCCGCAGGCGTTGCCGTTGGCGAGGTAGACGCCGTGGCCGCCTGAGTCGACGCTGACCATACGGGCCCGCTGCCCGAACGCCTGGCGCATCTTCAGCGCGCCGCTGTACGGCGTCGACGGGTCACGCAGGTTCTGGACGAGCAGCACGTTGGCCGGGCCGTGCGAGCTGACCCGCACGGGCCGCTCGGCGGGTTCGAAGGGCCAGAAGGCGCACGGCCCCATGTTGACCGGCATGCCCGCGGTCAGCGGGTGGGCGGCCCGGTCGCGCGCCACTTGCCGCCGGTGCCGCTCGACCGAGCTCGGCCACTCGACGTCGTTGCACATGGTGGCGCCGGCGTGGGCGGCGGTGTTCTGCAGGGCGGCCGCCGGCGGCGTGTTCGGCGGGGGCAGCTCGCCCGAGGTCAGGACGGCCCGCATGAGCCCGGCCAGCATGGGGAAGTTCGCGTCGGAATAGAGCGCGTTGAGCATGGTCTCCCGCAGAAGGTTGCCGCTCAGCTCCTCGCCGTCGGCGCCCGGCCACGGCCGGGGCTCGCGGTCCAGTCCGGCCGCGAGCTCGAGGAAGGCGCGGCGGACCGCCGCCGCGTCGGCGCCGAGGCCGTACTCGCCGTCACGGGCCGCCGCCCAGGTGGCGAAGTCGGGGAAGCGGTCTTCCACGCCGACGGCGTAGTTGGCCAGCCACTGCCGCGCCACCCGGCGCGGGTCGGGGTCGTCGTTGCTGTCCAGGACGGCCCGGTCGGTGCGCTCGGGGAACATGGTGGCGTGGACGGCGCCCACGTAGGTGCCGTAGGAGACGCCCCAGTAGGAGATCTTCTGCTCGCCCAGCGCCCGGCGGATCCTGTCGATGTCCCTGGCCTCGTTGCGGGTGCTGATGTGCCGGATGAGCGGCCCGCCGTTGCGGGCGCAGGCCTCGGCGATCCTGCGCGACCAGGCGACGTTCTCGGCGATGCCGCCGTCGGCGCCGGGGTACGGCTTGAGCCTGGTGAGCGAGAGATCACGGGTCTCCAACCCGCACGAAACGGGCGAGCTCCGGCCCACACCGCGTGGGTCGAACCCGACGATGTCGTAGCGGTCGAGCACGTCCTGCGGCAGCCGTTTGACCTGGACGCTGGGCCGGTTCAGGCCCGGGCTGCCCGGCCCGCCGGGGATGATCAGCAGCACGCCACGGCGCAGCGCGGGCTTGGCGGTCCTGATCCGCGACACCGCCAGCGAGATCGTCGGCCCGCCGGACGCCCGGTAGTCCATTGGGACCTGAAGGGTGGCACATTCCTGCCGCGCGTCGACACCGGGCCCTGCGGGGCAGGCGCCCCAGGAGGTGGCCGCCGCCTGCGCGGGGGCCACGAGCCCTGCGGCGAGGACGGCGGTGGATGCTCCGACGGCTGACAGTCTCGCAAGGTTTCGCATCGGGGGTCCTCTTCAGTGATCGTTCGGCCTGTGTCGTCGACTCTGCCGAACCAGGGATCTCCGGACCAGAGACCGCGTCACCGAGGACCCATGACCTCGTCACGGAACGGACATGACAACCAGCCGGCGGGGCCGCCGTGCCCGACGCGGCGATCTATGTCTCGAAACCCTCGTGGCCCACCCCGCCGCCATCGGGTCGGCGGTGGCCGCGCCCCCGCCGCGCCGGGTCACTCCTCGCGCAGCGTCAGGTCCAGCAGCCCCGGGAAGCGCCGGTCGAACTCCGCCCGGCGCAGCCGGTTGACGCGCCTGGGGCCGGCGTCGCGCTGCTCGATGAGCCCGGCCGAGCGCAGCACCGCGAAGTGATGGCTGAGCGCGGGCTTGCCGACGGGCACGTCGAAGGTGCTGCAGGAGCGTGACCAGTCCTCGGAGGCGGCCAGCTCGCGGACGAGCTGGAGGCGGACCGGGTCGGCGAGCGCGGTGAGCGCGGTCAGGACGGACACGTCGTCGGGGTGGACGTGCTGGGGCGCGGGCCGGTGGCTCAAGGCACTCTCCTTGCCAAGTGTTCGATCCGGATCGTACACTCCGAGTATTCGATTTTCGTTGAACACTTTAGTCGAGGGGCGACCCGGCATGCGCGCGATCATTGTGAAGGAACTCGGCGGACCCGAGGTGCTGCGTCTCGCGGAGACCGCGCTGCCGGAGCCCGCGCCGGGTGAGGTGACCGTCGACGTCGCCTACGCGGGCGTCAACTTCGCCGACATCAAGGCCCGCGGCGCCGGCTACCGTGTGACCGCCCTTCCCTTCGTCCCCGGTCTGGAGGTGTCCGGCCACGTCCGCGCCGTCGGCGAGGGGGTGAGCGGGCTGCGGCCCGGCCAGGAGGTCGTCGCGTTCGTCGACGGCGGTGGTTACGCCGAGACCGTCGCCGTCCCCGCGGCCACCGTCTTCCCGCTGCCGGCCGGGGTCCCGCTGCGCACCGGGGCGTCCCTGCCCACCGTCCTGCCGACCGCGCACGCCCTCCTCCACGAGGTGGGACGGCTGCGCGCGGGTGAGAGCGTCCTCGTCCAGGGCGCGGCGGGCGGGGTCGGCGCGGCCGCCGGCCAGCTGGCCCGGCTCGGCGGCGCGGGCGCGGTGTACGGCGTGGTCTCCAGCCCCGAGAAGGCGGAGCAGGCGCTGAAGTACGGCTACGACGAGGTGTTCGTAGGTAACGGGTTCCCCGAGGACGTGCGCCGGGCGACCGGCGGCCGCGGCGTGGACCTCGCCCTCGATCCGGTCGGAGGTGAGACCCTCCTGCGCACCCTGGGCTGCCTGTCCCTCTTCGGGCGCCTCGTCTCCTTCGGCAACGCCGGTGGCGGCCCCGCCTGGCAGGTGGGCCAGGCCGAGCTGTACACCGGAGCGCATTCGGTGAGCGGCTTCTCCATCCTCAACCTCGCCAAGTCCGATCCGCGGGCGCTGGCCGACATCGCCGGCCGGGCCTTCCGCCCCGTCACGACCGGTGAGCTGGAGCTGCCCGTGACCGCCGAATTCCCCCTCGCCGAGGCCGCCGAGGCACACCGCCTCGTCGAGACCCGGACCACCACCGGCAAGCTGCTGCTGAAGGTCTTCTAGAGCGCGCCGGAGAGCCGGGCCACCCCCGGGCCAGGTGATGGAGCGGGGAGGCTGTGGCGCCGTATGTGAAGCCCTGACGTGGACAGATGATGGAACAAGGAGACGCCGTGAAGATAGCGGTGATCGGTGCGGGCGGTATCGGCGGTTATTTCGGTGGCCGCCTCGCGGCCGCCGGGCATGATGTCAGCTTTGTGGCAGGAGGCGCGCACCTCGGTGCCCGGACGGGGACGGCGACTCCGGTCAACGCCCTCCTGTACGAGGTGTTGAGTCTGCGCGAAGCGAGAACAGGCGCGACCGGCCCCTGATCTCACGCTCTCGTCCCGCCCCGGCGGCGTGGCAGCCGTCCTCCGGCTCCAGCGCGCCGCGCACGGGGCCGGAGGTGATGGGGACGCCGATCACTGGATCACCTTCTGGAGGAACTCGGTCACGTTGGCCGCGGTCCTGTCGATCTTCTCTTCGAGCGTGAGCGACTCGGGCATCCGCCCGCCGGGCCCGACGTCCTTCTTGCCGCGCAGGTAGAGGGAGCAGGCCAGGTCGGTACAGATGTAGGCGCCCACGGAGTTGCCGTTGCCACCGGTACGGCGGGCGGTCATCAGCGACACGCCGTCGCCGGTGTGCGTGGTCAGGCAGAGCGAGCACATGCTGCGCCGTGTATGTCCGGCGTGCGGGGCGGCCCGTCGCAGCGCCACCCCGACCAGCCGGTCGCCGTGCTCGGCGATCAGGTAGGCGCGGCCGGGGGAGGAGAGGTCTTGCCAGCCGAGGAAGTCCAGGTCGTCCCATGGCCGGGCGTCCAGGTCCCTGGGTATGGCAAGGCGTCTGGCCTCCCCCTTGGTGCAGTTGACGAAAGAGGAACGGACCTCATGCTCGGAAACCGATCTCATAGCTGAAAAGCTATCCCCTGTATGCTGAGACAGCAAACGATTATCTATTTCCCTAGAACTTCTAGGTAAGTAGGGGTGGCGTGTGCCGGAGTGACCGTCGAACGGCCGGCTGAGGCGGCGGCGGAGCCGGCCAAGGGAGAACGTGACCGTCTCGGAGCTCGGGCGCGGATTCGGCGTGAAGGACGCGAGCCTCTACTCGCGCATCGCGAACGCGCACGGGCTGCGGGTCCGGGCGACGCCGGCGCGAGCCGCACACCGTGACGGCTCCCAGCCCGGATGTGCCGGCACCCGCCTGGGGCGCCCCGGTCGCCGGGGCGGAGGAGCCGCGCGGTGCCCGGTCGCGGGGTGCGCGCCGCGTCAGGTGGTGCGGGCCCTGAGGTGGGCCCGCTCGCCCTGGCGGCCGAACAGCACGAGCAGCTCCACCGGCTGGTCGCCCTCGGCGCCGAGCCAGTGCGGGACGTGGGTGTCGAACTCGGCCACCTCGCCGGGGGCCAGGACGAGACTCTGGTCCCCGAGCAGCAGCCGCAGCCGGCCGGCCAGGACGTAGACCCACTCGAAACCCTCATGCGTCTTCAGCTCCGGCTCCAGACCGGCCGGCCTGGTGGGGATGATGAGCTTGTGGGCCTGCAGGCCGCCCGGTCGGCGGCTGAGCGGCACGAAGATCATGCCGTTGTGCCTCACCGGGTGCAGGTGCACACGGGGGTCACCGGTGCGGGGCGCCCCGACCAGTTCGTCCAGCGGGACGGCGTAGATCTCGGCCAGCGGCAGCAGCAGTTCCAGGGTGGGCCTGCGGCCGCCGCTCTCCAGCCGGGACAGGGTGCTTTCGGAGATCTCGGTCCGCTCCGCGATTTCGGCCAGGGTCAGGCCGCGCCGCCGGCGCAGCTCCCGCAGGCGCGGTCCTACGGCGGTCAGCACATCCTTACGTTCTGCCATATCCCCATCTTGCTGAAACGGCATGAAGGATTGCAAGCGGAGTGGGCCCGGGTTCATTCTCCTCAGGCACCCCCCGCACGGGCCCGGGACCGGCCGCCACGACCGGCCGGCCACGGCGCCGGCGCACCGGGCGGAGCCCGCGATGCGCGACCCGATGGACATGAGCGACCCGATGCGCGACCCGATGAAGACGAACGACCGGATGAGTGACCGGATGAACATGAGCGACCCGATGCGCGACCCGATGAAGACGAACGACCGGATGAGCGACCGGATGGACATGAGTGACCCGATGGAGATGAACGACCGGATGAGTGACCGGATGGACATGAGTGACCGGATGGGCGACCCGATGGACATGGACCCCGCCGGCGACGCCGAACGCTTCTGGGAGAAGCACTACGCCGGCCGCGACAGGGTCTGGAGCGGCAACCCCAATCCCCTGCTCGCCGAAACCGCCCGAACCCTGCCGGTGGGCACGGCGCTGGACCTCGGCAGCGGGGAGGGCGGCGACGCCGTCCATCTGGCCGCCCAGGGCTGGCAGGTGATCGCCGTCGACGTCTCGGCCACCGCCCTGGCGCGCACCCGCGCCCACGCCCGGGCGGCGGGCGTCGCCGACCGCGTCACCACCCAGCAGCACGACCTGGCCCACACCTTCCCCCACGGCGCCTTCGACCTCATCAGCGCCCAGTACCTGCACAGCCCCCTCGACTTCCCCCGCGAGCACGTCCTGCGCCAGGCCGCACGCGCCCTCACCCTCGGCGGCCTGCTCCTCATCGTCGACCACGGCTCCGTACGCCCGTGGGCCTGGAATCCCGACCCCCACACGCACTTCCCCACCCCCCAGGACATCTACGGCGGCCTCCACCTCGACCCCGCCCGCTACCGCTCCGAACGCCTCGACACCCCCCGGCGAGAGGCCGTCGGACCCAACGGCGAGACGGCCACTGTCACCGACACCGTCGTCGCGGTCCGCCGCGTCCCACACCCGTCCGGCGGTGCGTAGCAGGGCCCCCTTCCGGCCGGGAGCGTCCGGGGCCCTCGCGGTGTCCGGTCCGGGGACGCGGCCGGCCCCGGACTGGGACGGGGCTCAGGGGGTGGGCGGGGCCGGCGGCAGCGGCGCGAACAGGTCGACGCCGTTGCCGTCCGGATCGCGCACCAGGGCGTAGCGCTGTCCCCAGACCGCGTCCCAGGGCTCCTTGTGCCCCTCGTAGCCCGCCTCGACGAGATCGGCGTAGACCCGGTCCACCTCGGCGGGGCCGTCGCAGGCGAAGGCCAGGCTGATCCGCGCGTCCCCGCTGGGCGGTGTCCACTCCGGGTCGAAGGAGCGGATGGTGTCGACGCGATCCCACGCGAGCCGCAGCCCGCCGGGCAGGGTCACCTCCACGTGGGGCTCGGTGTCGGCCGTCGGGGGATGTCGAGTCCGAGGCGGCGGTAGAAGGACAGGGACTTGCTCAGGTCGGCCACGACGAGGCCGATCAGATTGAACGAAGGTGCCATGTCCGCAACGGTACGGACCCGGCCGCACGCCTGTCTTGAACGGATCGGACATGCACCCCGCGTCCCGCCGGGTGCGGCGCGGGCGTGGCGGGGCCCCGGGCCCCGGGCCCCGGGCCCGGGGCCGCGGGGTCAGGACTCGGCGACGCGGAGGACGATCTTGCCTTGGATGTGTCCCTCGGCGGCACGGGCGTGGGCCTGGGCGGCCTCGGCGAGGGGGAAGACGCTGTCGACGCCGACGCGGAGACGACCCTCGTCGACGAGGCGGGCCAGCTCGGCCATGTCCGCGCCGTCCGAGCGGACCTGGCCGCTCCGGAAGGCGATGCCGAGCTCGGCGGCGCGGTCGCGGTGGTAGTCGCCGAAGAAGATCGGGCAGATCGTCCCGCCGGGCCTCAGGATCCGCAGGAAGCGGTGCCCGTCCGGGCCGCCGACCGTGTCGATCAGCAGGTCCACCTCGCCCACAACCTCCTCGGCCGGGACGCGGGTGTGGTCGACGTATTCGTCCACGCCGAGCCCGCGCAGGAACTCCTCGTGGCGGGTGGAGGCGACGCCGATGACATGGGCGTCGCGGATCTTGGCGAGCTGGACCGCGAAGTGCCCGACGCCCCCGGCCGCGCCGTTCACCAGGACCCGTTCCCCGCCCGCGAGGCCGACGTGGCCGAAGAGGTTCTGGTAGGCGGTGAGCCCGGACATCGGGATCCCGGCGGCCGCCACGTGGTCGATGCCGGACGGCTTGCGCGCCAGGTGGGCGACCGGCGCGGTGGTGTACTCGGCGTAGGTCCGGCCGCCGTCGTTCATGTTGCCGAAGCGGATCATGCCGAAGACCTCGTCGCCCTCGCGGAACTCGGTGACGCCCTCGCCGACGGCGACGACGACGCCCGAGGCGTCGGAGCCGGGCGTCCACGGCAGGCGCAGCTCCGGGCGCAGCTCCTCGGGGATCGAGGTGAAGCCGCTGCGCGCGTACCAGTCGGGCGGGTTCACGCCGGCGGCGTGAACCCGGACGAGGACGTCGCCGGGTCCGGGCTCGGGGCGGGTCACCTCTTCGTAGGTGAGGACCTCGGGTCCGCCCTGCGTGTGGACGCGGATGGCCATCATCGTCGTTTCGGGCATGGGGATGCTCCCTCGTCGGAGCCCCGGCAATATCCGGAGCAGTGCTCCGAATACTAGACGGAGCACCGCTCCGCTTGTCAATGGGCCAGAATGCGTGCATGACCGGAACAGACCCCGTCCGTCCGCGGGCACCCCGCGCCGACGCGCTGCGCAACCGCGCGCGCATCCTGGAGGTGGCCAGGGCCGTCGTCGAGGAACAGGGCGCGCAGGCGTCGCTCCGCGACATCGCGCGGCGCGCGGAGGTCGGCATGGGCACCCTCTACCGGCACTTCGCGACCCGCGAGGAGTTGCTGGAGGCCCTCCTGCGCCGGCGCTTCGACCACCTGGCCGGACACGCCGCCGCGCTGGAGGCGGACCGGCCGCCGGCCGAGGCGCTGGCCGAGTGGCTGCGTGCCTTCACCTCCGGGACCGCCGCCTACCGGGGTCTCGCCACTTCGATGATGGCCACGATCGACGACGAGTCCTCGCCGCTGCACGCCTCCTGCGGCGCGATGCGCGCCGCCGGGGCGCGACTGCTGCGGCGCGCCCAGGACGCGGGCGCCGTCCGGCCGGACGTGGACGGCCTCGATCTGTTCGCGCTGGTCGGCGCCGTCTCGTGGATCGCCGACCAGACCCCGACGATCGCCGCCCGCCGCGACCACCTGTTCGCACTGATCATGGACGGCCTCGCCCACCCGGCTCCCACCGGCTGAGCGGCGTCCTTCCGGCTCCGGGCGGCGGCCGCCGGCCGACCGGACGGCGGCCGGGGCCGTACCGGTGCCCGCGCCACCCGCGGTAGCCACTTTTTTGTGGGTACTTGTCGGTGGGCCTGGCCGGCCCGAAGCTTGGTCGTGGGCGGTCGGAGGGCCATCGGATCCGGGTGAGAGGGGGAGGCCGGCGGTGCATCAGGAGATCGGCGGGGCCTCGGCCAGCTTCTCCAGGCGGCGGTGGCCCCAGTCGGAAAGAGGCTCCAACGCCTCGGAGAGCTCGCGGCCGAACGCGGTCAGGGAGTACACGGTCTTCAGCGGCCGCACGTCGTGCACCTCCCGGTGGACCAGTCCGTCGGCCTCCATCTCCCGGAGCGTGTGAGTCAGCACCTTCTCGGTGAGGCCCGGCAGCCGCCGGCGCAGCTCGCCGGGGCGGTGCGGACCGGATTCCAGCAGCCAGAGCAAGACCGTCTTCCACTTGCCGTCGATCACGGCGATCGCAGCCGTCACTCCGCACACATTCGGGTCCTGGGCACGGCTGCGTGTCATCTTCATCCCGTTCATCACCGGTTGTTCATTCTTATCGAGGAGTTGAGGCATGCCCTCGCACACCGAACAGTCTGCCGTCACCGTGCTCGGCCTGGGGCCGATGGGCCGGGCCCTGGCCGGCGCCTTCCTGGACGCCGGCCTGCGGACCACGGTCTGGAACCGGACGCCGGGCAGGGACCGGGAGCTGGTCGAGCGGGGCGCGGTCGGCGTCCCGTCACCCGAAGCGGCGGTCGCCGCAAGCGCGTTGACCGTGCTCTGCGTGGTGAACTACGACGCGGTGGACGCCATCGTGCGGCGCGACGCGGTCGCCGACGCGCTCAAGGGGCGCACGATCGCGAACCTGACCGCCGACACCCCCGACCGGGCCCGGAACGCCGCGGCCTGGGCGGCCGAGCACGGCATCGGGTATCTGGACGGTGCGATCATGACACCGACCACGACCATCGGCACGCCGGCCGCGGTGTTCCTGCACAGCGGCCCCGAGGAGATCTACCGGGAGCACCGGGCGGTGCTGGACGCGCTGGGGGGCACCCACACCCACCTCGGTGAGGAGGTCGGCCGGGCGGCCGCGTACGACATCGCGCTGCTCGACATCTTCTGGACCGCGATGGCGGGCTACGCGCACGCACTGGCCGTGGCGAGGGCGGAAGGCATCACCGCGCGGGAGCTGGCACCGTTCGCCAAGGGCATCGGCGCGATCCTTCCGCCGATCTTCGAGCAGGCCGCGGAGGAAGTGGACAGCGGCGGATTCTCCGGCGAGGGCAACCCGATCACCTCGGCGGTGTCGTCCATGGCCCACATCGTCCACACCTCCGAGGCCCATGGCATCGACGCGGGCGTGATGCGTGCGGCCGAAGGTCTGGCACGCCGCGCCATCGGACGGGGTCACGGCACGGACGGGTTCCTCCGGATCACCGAGATCCTGAACCCTCGGTGACGCCGCCCGCGTCCTGAGGGGGCCGAGTCCCAGGGCCGCTCGCCGCCACCGCCACCGCCACCGCCACCGCCGGCGTCGGCTCCGCCGTACGGGGCGCTCCCGGCGCCGGGCGGCGGTACCGAATGCCTGGACGCCGGGGCGGTGAACGGTCACGGTGACCGGCTTCACTCTCACGGCAGGACCAGGGACTGTCGCGGAAGTTAATCAAGATCGTAGATGGTCATGGTCCAGGAGGCGTGGTGATCCGACGGGCGGCCAGGGGGCGACTGGAGCCGTCGCTGCCGGTGGGCAATACGCTGCGATCCGGGCAAACCGCCACCGAATCGTCACATGGAAGACGCCAACGCATGAATACGCCATCATCGCCATCCGGAGCGGAGCGGACTGACGGATCATCCGTCCGGATCGGCGCTCTCGTTCCGCTGACCCGGCCTGGCTGGATCGAGGCAGGCCAACACTTGCTCGCCGGACTTGAACTGGCCGTTCGCGAGGTCAATGACGCCGGCGGGATCGTCGGAAGGCCACTCGAACTGGTGGTCCGAGACACCGCGGCTGATCCACAGAGGGCCGCGGCGGCCGTGGACGAATTGGCCGGCCTGGGCGTGGCCGCCTTGGCGGGGGAGTATCACAGCGTCGTCGCTCGCGCCGCTGCCGCCCGGGCCGACGCCCTCGGCCTGCCGTTCCTCTGCTCGTCAGCGGTTCTCGACGCGCTCACCGAACAGCCGACGGAATGGGTCGCGCGCCTCGCCCCGGCGCAGTCCCGCGGCTGGCGGATCTACGCGGACTTCCTCCTCGGCGCGGGCCACAGTCGGATCGCCGTGGCAACCCAGCCGAGTGTCTACTGGGCATCTGGGGCCCGCATCCTGCGGGACCACCTCGCTCCACGCGGCGGCACCGTCATCGAACTCGACATGAACGCGCTCACCCCCACGGCCGTGTGCGACGAACTCGTCGACAATCGTGCGACAGCCCTCCTTCTTCTGGTCGGCCACCCGGAGCCGGCAGTGCCGATCGTCAAGGCTGTCCGCGGTGACCAGCGCCTCGGTGAGATCATGATCGGTGCTCCGGCCGGGCAGCCGGAGTTCGCCGAATGGGCGAGGTCGCTGGGCGACGACGGCGCCGCGATCCCGTTCCTGCGCTACCTGCCCGAGCGCCTCAGCCCGCTCGGCGCACGGGTCGAGACGGCCCTGCGCGAGCGGCTGGGCGGAGCGCCCTCCTTCGTCGCGTTCGAGGGCTATGACGCGGTCACCGTCCTCGCCGACGTGCTGCGTTCTCACGGCGCGGACCGGGCGCGCATGGCCGAGTCCTGGCCGAGCGTCGCAGTCGAAGGCACCCGCGGGCAGATCCAGTTCTCCCGCACGCCAGGCATCAGCGTCTGGCAATGGGCTTGGCCGCCGATCCAGGTCGTTGATCGAGATCCGGCGGAACCCGATCGCTTTCGGATCCTTCATGCCGGCTGAGAGCACGGAGGTCCGATTGTCCAGATCTGTCGGAATTTGAGGCTGTCTACCGGTCTACGCGTTAATACTTAGGGTCTGTTGTGACCGTGCTGGTCACAGCCATCAATGAGTGGCTGTGACCAGCACGGCCGCGTCCCGGCCCCTTGCCCACTAGTAGCCGGCCACCCGAGGCCAGCGCAGCTCGACACCGTCCTGGGCGAGCCTCTGCTGGAAGTCGGCGAGCAGTTCCTCCTTCTCCCGTACGGCGTGCGGTGCGATCCCGTTGTCCAGGCAGAAGGCCGCCAGCGCGCCGGCGGCCTCGCCGGCGTTCCACTCCACCGGGTGCAGCCGGTAGGCGCCGTTGGTGATGTGGGTGGTGCCGATGTTCTTGGCGGCGGGCAGGAGGTTGGTCATCCGCTCCGGGATCAGCGCGCCGAGCGGGATCTCGAACGGCGAGCAGCCCACGTCGATGTAGTTGTCGCCCCCGGTGGAGGGGTGCAGGTCGATGCGGTACATGCCGATGCCGACCGAGTCGTCGTAGCCGACGGCGCCCTTGTCGCCGCGTACGGCCAGCGACAGGTCCTGCTCGGTGACGGTGTACAGGGCGCGGATCCGCCGTGACTCCCGGATGTAGGGGGCCTGGGCCAGGCCGTCGGCCGAGCCGGTCACGTCGCCGCGCAGCCGCAGGCCGGGGAAGCCGGCGCCGCCGTCGGAGCGGGGTGCCTCGGTCTGCAGCCAGTACAGGACCGAGCGGGACAGCTCACGCGCCGCCGCCAGGTGCCGGTCGGCGTCCGGAACGTCGATGACCGGCCCCTCCATGTAATCGATCATCGGCCAGTTGACCAGCGTGATGTCGCTGGCGTAGGCGCCGGTGACGAAGTTGCGGCGGGCGGCGATCCGGCGGAAGGTCCACAGGTTGAGGTCCCCCTCGCTGTGCCGCTGGTCGGCGTCCATCAGCAGGGGGTCGTCGTCGGG
>NZ_JBSFPS010000254.1:0-14342 GCF_053588315.1 Streptosporangium sp. NPDC003464
TCGTGACCTCGTCCAGCCACAGGCGGCTGAAGTCGCCTCCGCTCGGCTCGCTTGTGGCGGGCCGCCTCCTGGACTTGTTCGTCAGAGAATCCGAGCAGGTAGGGGAGGGTGCGCCAGCCCTGGTTGACCTGGAGCGTGCCGTCCTCGCCGGAGGTGCAGCGCCGCAGGTCCTGGCGGAGCGCCACGGCCGCCCGGTCGAGCAGCGACGTGTCGCCGGTCCGCTCGTAGGCGTGCAGGAACAGCAGGGCGGGGCCGGAGGATCCGTACATCAGCCCCGCGCGGGGGCTGCTCCCACCGCTGGTCTCCGGCACGTCGTCGGGACCGCCGAGCCGGTCGGCGCAGACGTCGACGGTCCGCAGCGCCAGGTCGGTGAGGGCCGGCTCCCCGGCGGCCGCGCCCAGGTGGAGCAGGTTCAGGCCGGCCCCGGCGAGCCCGCCGAACAGGCCGAGCTCCAGCGACTCCCACTTCTCCCGCAGGCACAGCTCGACCGTGTCGAGCGCGTCCTGGCGGTGTCCGAGCAGGTCCAGGACGTGGGCCACGCCGTGCAGGCCGTCGTAGAAGCCGATGCCCGTCCCCCGGCCGGGGGCCAGGGCCCTGCCGCGCAGCCAGTCCTCGTGCTCGGGGAAGCGGCCCGCCCCGGTCGCCGCCAGCGCGTAGAGCACGCCCGCCGCGCCGTAGGCGAGGCTGATGCCTCCGCCGGGCTGGAACTGGGCCACGTCGCCGGGGAAGAGCCGGTCCTCGCGCTCGGGGGTGGCGCTGGCCAGGATGGCCCGGCACATCGCGGCCCTGACCTGGGGCCAGCCGTCCCGGCCCGGTGCGGGGATCGGCCGGGCCGTCACCGGAGCGGTCCCCATGATGGTCCGGACGGCCTCCTCGATCACCGCGGGCGCCACGGGGAAGGTCTCCGTGATGAGCCCGGCGAGCTGGACCACCTTGGCCCGGTCGAGCGGCAGCATGATCGTGAGCTGGGGGGCGAACAGTCCGAGGCAGAGGCAGGCCAGGGCGTAGACGTCGACCTCGACGCCCTGCCGGTCGGCCGGCGCGCCGAAGGCGGGGTGGGCGAGGGCGGCCCGGCCGCGGTCCGCGGCGAGGGTCGCGACCTCGTAGTCGATCAGGACCAGCCGCCCCTGCTCGGTGACGAGGATGTTGTTGGGGTGCAGGTCGCCGAAGACCACCCCCCGCGCGTGCAGGGACTCGACCGCCCGCCGGACCTTGGGGAGCACCTCCAGCACCCAGGAGGTGTATCCGGCGACGGCCTCCTGGTCGCAGTCGGCCCGGGTCAGCGGGTATCGCTGCACGAGGAGCCGCTGCAGCGGGTTGCCGTCGACGAACTCCTGGACCAGGAAGTGGTGCTCGCCGAGCGTGAAGTAGTCGAGCAGCGCCGGCACCGCCTCCAGCCCCGACAGGCGCTCCAGCATGTCCCGCTCGTGCGCCAGCCGCGCCACGGCGTCGCGGTCGGCGGCGTCGAGCCCGGCGTACGGGCGGGCCTCCTTCAGCACCACCCTCTCGCCGCTGCGCAGGTCCCGGCCGAGATAAACGCCCCCGCCGTTGGAGAACTGCATGACGCTCTCGATCGTGTACGGCAGGCCGTTGGTCGTGACAGCGTTGCGGGCCGCCAGGTGGGGCTCCAGGAACTCCGGCAGCGTCACCCAGGACGGCAGGCTGAAGGCGGGCTCCCGCACGTCGGGGACCAGCCGTCCCTCGCCGTCCTCGACGGCCAGCACCAGCTCGCCGTTGCCGCCCAGGCAGCGCCGGGGCGTGAAGCCGCCGTAGCGCACGTAGAGGGGGCCCTCGGCGTAGCGGAGATCGCTGAGGATGTAGGGGCCTCTCACCCCGTGGAGCAGCCCGTTGAGCTCCTTCAGCGTGAGTTCGAGCTGGCCCTCGTCCAGGGGGTAGATCGTCACGAGCTTGCCGCTGGAGCCGCGGGCGGCCGCCTTGGAGTTCAGCATGGTCATGACCGGCCGGTTGCGCAGGAACTTGAACGCGATGTCGCGCGGCACGCAGTAGTCCCAGACGGCCTCCAGGGCGCGCTCGGCGTCCTCCAGGCACGCCGACACGTGGATCTTCCAGCCCTGGGCCGGCCTCCGCGTGGCCAGGGGCGCGTAGTGCATCCAGGTGTCGGTCGCCTGGTGCTCCCAGCCCTCGGGGACCTGCCGGGCCACGAGCGGGAAGTCGGGGTGGTCGCCCCGGCGGCCGTCAAGGGTGTCGTAAAAGAGCCGGTCCGCGAGGCAATAAAGCTCATACTGGTCATTCACGGCAATCTCCCTGCTGTCTTCCAGAAGAGAGAATTACGGATAACCCGAGAAATCACCAGTTACAAACTCAACTACTCATACGTGCGAACTTCACAGCCTTAATCATGAAGATGTGCGCCACCTGGGCTTACGCATTAAAAGTGAAACTTATTCGGAAAAATTCCGGGGAACTTCGGCGACCAGGTTGAACCAGCCACCCTCGCCGGCGCTCACGCGCACCGTGCCCCCCAGCCGGGCCAGGCGGTCGCGCAGATTCCCCAGGCCGTCGCCGGCGGGCGGCCGGGGGCTCCGCCCGGGGACGCCGTCGTTGGCGACGGTCAGGCGGAGCAGGCCGTCGTGCTCGGCCAGCTCGATCACGCATGTCCTGACCGTGCTGTGCCGGAGCATGTTGGTGACGCCCTCGCGGACCACGGTCCCCAGCGCGGCGCTCACCTCCCGGGGCAGCGCGGTGGCGTCCACCCGGACCGAGCAGTCGGCGCCGAAGCTCGCGAGAAGGGCCTGGGCCCGCATGCTCTCGCCCTGGAGGGAAAGGTGGCGGTGGGCCTTGGAGACGTTGCGCACGGCGTGCGCGGCGTGCCGTACGGCCTGGAGCGCCTCGCCCAGCTCCCCGCGCAGGCGCGCGTCGCCGGCCGCCCGCCGGTAGGCCAGCTCGCTTTTGATCGAGGCCAGCCAGAGCCAGTGACCCACCAGGTCGTGCATGTCCCGGGCGAACTCCTCGTGCGCCCGCGTGACGGCCCTCTCCTGCTCGGCGCGGAGCCGTCTGATCCGCAGCGCCAGGACGACCGTGACGCCCAGTGATATCAGGACGGTTCCGGCTATGACGGCTATGGCGACGTATAGCTGGGGTGGCATCGACCGGCTCTCACTGGAAGGGACGGCATACCTGGACATAAACTCAAGAAATTGTTTAACTGTCAATAAAGAAGAACAATACTCTGGTCGCAGAGGGTGATCGGAAGAATGGCGACAGCCCTAATCCATAACAGGCTGTTATAACCCGCATGACCGGGCGGGAGACCCGGCGTGGCCGAGGCCCGTCGGTTGAGCTCAGCGGAGGGCGAGCGGCAGCGGGACCAGCAGGTAGGTGCCGCCGAACAGGGCCGCCGCGGCCACCAGCAGGAACAGCAGCACCCAGAACCCGCCGGGCAGGAAGGTCAGCCGGGCGAGCTGGTCGGCGTCGGAGTCGGGGGCGCGGCCGCGCCGCCGCTTGCGCTGCAGCTCCACGATCGGCCGGACGCCGCCGAACAGCAGGAACCAGACGGCCAGGTAGGCGAGGACGGCGTCGACGTCGGGCGGCGCGTACCAGGTGAAGGCGGCTATCGCCCCGCCGGTGGCCAGCAGGCTCACCACGCCGAACAGGTTGCGGATCAGCAGCAGCATGCAGCAGAGCAGCGCGATCACGATCGTGATCAGGATCGCGACGTAACCCGAGGCGGTCAGCCACGCCCCGCCGAGCCCCAGCAGGGACGGGGCGACGTATCCGGCGGCGGCGGTCAGGATCATCCCCGGGCCGGTGGGCCTGCCCCGGGTCAGCGTGACGCCCGAGGTGTCGGAGTGCAGCCGGATGCCCTGCAGCTTGCGCCGGGTGAGCAGCGCCGTCAGCGCGTGCCCGCCCTCGTGCGCGATCGTGATCAGGCCCCGGGAGAGCTGCCACGAGGCGGACCACGTCACCGCGGCCAGCGCGGCCAGCGCGGCCAGCAGCACGATCCACAGGGGAGGCCCCGCCTGGGGCGTGGTCAGAGTCACCCAGACCTCGGACAACGATCACTTCTCCTTAACGGCGTCGGGACAAGAGCGTCCCATGACATCCGGTGTGCCGGCGATAAAGTCGGGACGTGCAGAACATGATTCCGGAACTTGCCGACGCCGACGTCCCCGTCTGGTGGCGGAGACTGGGCCTGCCCGGTCTGGTGGACGTGCATGTCCACTTCCTGCCCGAGCGCATGGAACGCCGGGTCTGGCACCACTTCGACCACGGCGGCCCGCTGATGGGGGAGGGGTGGCCGATCCGCTATCGGCTGCCCGCCGAGGAACGGGTCGCCCGGCTGCGGGAGCTCGGGGTGCGGGTCTTCCCCGCCCTGGCCTACGCGCACCGGCCCGGCATGGCGGCCGACCTCAACGCCTGGACCCTCGACTTCGCACGGCGTACCCCCGGATGTCTCCCCTCGGCCACCTTCTACCCCGAACCTGGAGTCCTCGGCTACGTGCGGGACGCGCTCGACCGGGGGGCGCGCGTCTTCAAGGTCCATCTGCAGGTGGGGGACTTCGACCCCAGGCTCAAGGAGATCGACGAGGTGTGGGGGCTGCTGGCCGACCGGGGCGTCCCGGTCGTGGTCCACGCCAGCTCGATCCCGCTCCCGGGCCGCTGCACCGGCCCGGTGCCGATCGCCGGGGTGCTGGCCCGCCACCCCCGCCTGGCGGCGGTCATCGCCCACCTCGGCATGCCGGAGTACGACGAGTTCTTCCAACTGGCCGAGGCGTACCCGGAGGTGCGGCTCGACACCACGATGACCTTCACCGACTTCGCCGAGCGCGGCACGCCCTTCCCCGGCCGCCTCAGGCCGCGCCTGCGCGAGCTGGGCCTGGCCGGCAAGGTCCTGCTCGGCAGCGACTTCCCGACCATCCCCCACCCCTACGCCCACCAGCTCCACGCGCTGGAGCGCCTGGACCTCGGCGACGACTGGCTGCGGGCGGTGTGCTGGGACAACGCCGCCCACCTGCTCGGTCTTACCCCCGATTACACTCGGTCAACGGGAAATCGATGATCGGGAGACCCGAGTGAACGACCAGAACGCAGCGCTCATCAGGACCTTCTACGGTGCCTTCGGACGTCGCGACACCGACGCGATGGAGCGCTGCTACCACCCCGACGCCACCTTCGGCGACCCCGTCTTCCAGGACCTGGAAGGGCGCGACAGGGTCATGGGCATGTGGCGGATGCTGCTCGGGCGCAACCGCGACGTCGGCGTGACCGTCGGCGACGTCAGCGCGCGCGACCACGACGGCGCGGCACACTGGACGGCCCGTTACACCTTCGGCACGACGGGCAGGGAGGTCGTCAACGAGATCGACGCCCTGTTCCGGTTCGAGGACGGTCTGATCGTCCGGCACCATGACGACTTCGACTTCAAGCACTGGTCCAAAATGGCCCTGGGCAGGCCGGTCGGTCTCTTCCTCGGCTGGACCCCGATGTTCCGGGCGACGATCCGGGGTAGGGCGTTGCGGTCGCTGGAGGAGTTCATGGCGGCCGGATGAGGAGACGGATGTGACTGATCGGCGGGTTCGGGGACTGCGGAGTCTGACGCGTGGGCGTCCCGGAGCCGTGCGGGACTCTCCCGAGCGGTCGATGGACCCGCGTCCGGCCGGTGACGAGCCGCCCCCGCCCCACTCGCGCGTCATCGACAACGCCGTCTACGTGAACGGCCGGCGGACCGCCACGCCCGGATCACTGCCCGAGGCCTTCGAGTGCCTGAAGAACACCCCCGACAGCATGGCCTGGATCGGCTTCTACCGGCCGGCGGACGCGGTGATCTTCAACGTGGCCGAGGAGTTCGACCTGCACGAGCTGGCCGTCGAGGACGCCATCGTCGCCCACCAGCGGCCCAAGGCCGACCGCTACGGCGACACGCTGTTCGTGGTGCTCCGTCCGGCCAGATACGTCGACGAGGCCGAGGAGGTCGACTTCGGCGAGCTGCACCTGTTCATCGGCCAGAACTTCGTGATCACCGTACGGCACAGCGAGGCCCCCGACCTGTCGCAGGTCCGCCGCCGGATGGAGAGCGATCCCGAACTGCTCCGCCAGGGCCCGCAGGCGGTGCTCTACGCCGTCATGGACGCGGTCGTGGACGGCTACGCGCCCGTGGTCGCCGGCCTGCAGAACGACATCGACGAGATCGAGGTCCAGGTCTTCGGCAACGAGCCCGGCGTCTCCCGCCGCATCTACGAGCTCTCGCGCGAGGTGATCGAGTTCCAGCGGGCCACCCGGCCGCTGCTCGGCATGATCGAGGGGTTCGTCGCGGGGGCGGACAAATACGGGGTGGACCAGGAGCTGCAGAGATATCTGCGCGACGTCGCCGATCACGCGATCACCGTGGCGGAGCGGGTCAGCGGCTTCCGCCAGATGCTCCACGACATCCTCGTGGTCAACTCGACCATGGTCGCCCAGGCCCAGAACGAGCACATGACCAACCTCACCGAGGCCAGCAACGCCCAGAACGAGGAGGTCAAGAAGATCTCCGCCTGGGCCGCCATCCTGTTCGCCCCCACCCTCGTCGGCACCATCTACGGTATGAACTTCGAGGTGATGCCCGAGATCCACTGGGCCCTGGGCTACCCGTTCGCCGTGCTGCTGATGGCCGGCGTCTGCACGACCCTGTATCTGGTCTTCAAACGCCGCGACTGGCTGTGAAGCCCGCACGCCGTGCGCCGGAGCGCCGGGAGCTCTCGGCGGGCCGGGAGGTCCCGGGCGGGTGACCACCCCCGCGCGGGGACGTGCAGGAGCGCCGGGGCAGGGCTCGGCGCTCCTGCACGGAAGATCAGCCGAGCTTGGCCAGGATGAGGTCGAGCTTCCCGTCCATGGAGTCCACCCGGCCCTCCAAGGAGGTCATCCGGCCTTCCATGAAGGTCATCCGGTCGGTCAGGGTGTCGACCTTGGTGCCCAGAGTGTCGATCCTGGTCTCCAGACCGCTCACTTCGACGGCGAGCGCCGAGAGGTCCTCTTTGGTGGCCATCCTGTTCATGACCTCTTCGAACATCGGAGAGGCGTACGCCATGACCTCCTCCCGGACGATCGCGGGGAGATCGTCCAGCGTCTCCTTGATGCCGGCCAGGTCCCAACCTGCCCTGAACGCCCAGGACTCGAGGTCTGTCACGCGCTGACCGGTGCTCTTCATCGCCACGTCGGGCATGGTATCTCCTGCTTGGGAATCGACGGAGGATCGTCGGTGCGCGAACCGGTCCGGGGGTCCGTGACACTGTGTGGCCGATTCAACACGATTCCGCCGGAGCGGGGGTGGGTTTCGCGGCTCCCGGTCCGCCGTGGGCCGCGACGGCGTTTTCCGGAGTTCAGGCCCCGCCGCGTCCCGCGCGGCCGGCGGGTCAGGGCAGTCGCTGGTCGGCGCTCTGCTCCAGCCACGCGACGATGTGCCGCACATAGCTGTCGACATGCGCCAAGGGTCTGCCGTCGAGCGCCGCGACGAGATGAGTGACACCGAACGTCCGGTCCCAGACCTGGGCACGCCGGTAAGTGGCGCTGTCGACGGCTTCACGGAGGTTGTCCCAGCCGTGCACCCAGCCGATGGTGGCGGCGTCGACCGCCGGGTCGAACAGCTGGGCCCGGTCCCAGTCCAGGACGCCGATCAGCTTGCCGTCGGCACTCCAGTGGATGTTGTCCCCGCCGAGATCGCCGTGGACGAGACAGTCCGGGACCGGTTCCAGGGCCAGCGCGTCTTCGAGGCGCCGCCGGCCGTCGTCACGCCACTTGCCGGGCAGGCGCGGGATGACATCTTCGGCCAGGATGTCGGCCCAGTGATGACCGTCGGTATAGGTCTGCGGCGCGCCCAGCACGGCTCGCAGCTCCGGAGTGACGGCGAACTCCCGCAGCGCCCCGAGAAGCTCGCCGATCCGCACCGGATCACCCTCGCCGTCGGGCATCCCGGCGCCGTCGAGCCACGAGACGGCGACGGCCGCGCGCTCCCCGAACACCGTCACCGGCGTCAGCGGCTCCGGCACCGCGAACGGCAGCCCGGACGCCGCGATCACCCGCAGCAGCTCGGTCCGGCGCGGCAGGGCCTCCGCCCCCGACGGGCGCCGGCTGACCCGCACCGCCGCGATCCCCTCGAGCAGGACGACGTCGTGGATCCCGCCCTGGCGGAACCGTGCCCCGGCAAGGGAGACGCCCGGCATGAGAGCCTCGGCTATCTCCAGCAACTCGGCGGGTACCTGGCCACCCACTTCTCGACCTCTTTCTCCGGCGGCTCGCCGGCTGACGGCAGACCTCTGACGGCACCGAGGCCGCGCTCCGTCCGCGACGGCACCGGGGCCGGCCCCGCCCGGCTCGAACGCGCCGGCGTTGCATCCTAGAGGCCGATGCCCCGAGCCGGTGCGGCCGTGCTCCCCGGCCGGCGGCAGGGCCGCGCATGGCCGGCGTCGTGAACGCGTCCGCGACCGCGGGGCCGCAAAAACATTGGACAACGCCTGTGGTCACGGCCATCGTTGCCGACATGCGACAGGAAGAGATCTGGGACGTCGATGCCGCCCAGCGCTATGACACGCCGGGCACCGGCATGTTCGCGCCCGAAGTCCTGGAGCCGGCCGTGGACCGCCTCGCCGAGCTCGCGGGCGACGGACGGGCGCTCGAGTTCGCCATCGGGACCGGCCGCGTGGCTGTGCCGCTCGCCGGGCGAGGAGTGCCCGTCACCGGCATCGAGCTGTCGCCCCCGATGATCGACCAACTGCGGGTTAAGGCGGACGGAGCGACGATCCCGGTGATCGTCGGCGACATGGCGACCGCCACCGCTCCGGGGAAATACGCACTCGTCTATCTCGTCTACAACACGATCTCCAACCTGCCCACCCAGGCCGAGCAGGTCGCCTGCTTCCGCAACGCCGCCCGCCACCTCACACCCGGCGGCCGGTTCGTGATCGAGCTCTGGGTGCCCGAACTGCGCAAGCTCCCACCGGGTCAGCAGGCCACGGTCTGGCACTGCGAGCCCGGCTACATCGGCTTGGACACCTACGACGTGCTGCGCCAGCACGTCGTGTCGCACCACTTCAGGTTCGACGAGAGCGGGCGGGCTCAGCTGTTCCGCAGCCCGCACCGCTACATCTGGCCGGCCGAGCTCGACCTCATGGCTCAGCTGGCCGGGTTCGAGTTGGAGACCAGGCACGCCGACTGGTCCGGGGCCGACTTCACCGCGGAGTCGCGTTCTCACGTGTCCGTTTATCGTCTCCCGCCGGACCGCTGATCCGCGCGGAGGGTGAAATATCGCATCCCTCTCGAAACAAGCTGTAAGTGATACAGGAGATGGCGGTCCGGCTCTTTCCGGCGCCGAAATGCCCCGGCCGTCAGGCGTCCGGGGCATTTCTCTTCTCGTGCGCCGGGAACGCCCCGCCGGACGGGCCGGCGGGGCGGCGGCGTTTAAAGCGTCTGGAAGTAGAAGCGGTAGGCGGTGCCGTCGTGCAGCATCGCCACCCGGCCGACATCGCTGTTGGCCGGATAGCCCTCCAGTTTCAGGTGGGGGACGGAGTTGTGGCCGTACTGGTATTCGTTCGCGGCGGCGTTCCACGAACCCTGGGAGATCATGTCGTTGTGCCCGTACTGGAAGGCGTAGAGGCGGTAGGCGCTGCCGTCGTGCAGCATCGTCCAGCGCGACCAGTCGGTGTCGGCCGGGAAACCGGTGACCTTGAGGGTGGGGATGTAGTTGCCGTACGACCACTGGTAGGTCGACGTTCCCGGCACCCAGACGAACTGGTAGAGGGTGGTGGGGTCGCCGAGTCGGCGCAGGTAGGCGTGGTAGGCCTCGCCGCTGTGCAGCAGCGAGATGCTGCTGCTGTCGGCGTCGGCGGGCGCGTTCGTCAGGGTGAGCACCGGGATCGAGTTGTGGCCGTAGGCGTATGACGTCCCGTTCCAGGCGAACTGGTAGAGGGTGTCGCGGCTACTGCCCTTGAAGACATAGAGGCGGTAGGCGCTGCCGTCGTGCGACATCGACCAGCGCCGGAAGTTGGCGTCGGCCGGCGCGCCGGTGATCGGGATGTTGGGGACCGAGTTGTAGCCGTACCGGTAGGTGTCGGTTCCGGGCACCCAGGCGCCCTGATTGACGGAGACCATCGATCGACCCTCCATGCGTGAAAAGAATGATTTCCGTGACGCATGCTGCGCTATGAGACGGTAAAGCAGTGCGGTGGATTCCGCCAGTGAGTTCCCGTCACGAGCTATAAGGGCTGGAAATAGTCTCCATCTCGATAGGTATTCGAATGCGATAAAAGGGATTGTTTGGACATTTTGCTATGGTTACGCCGGATGGACGGGGGAATTATCCGGCGATATTCGCAATATCCGGCCATGCTGAATATGAGAAGGTCCGTGTCGCCGGGCGGTCCGGCGCCGGCCTTCCGCGGCGGGCTCAGCCCAGCAGCTTGCGGGCGGCGTCCTCGATGTCGCTCTCCGACAGCAGCACGTGCTGGGCGGCGTCGCCCAGGGGGATGAAGCTGTCGGCCGAGGTCACCCGGGCGATCTTGCCGGTGAAGCCGGCGTCGAGCAGCTCGGCGACGATGTTCTCCGAGACGCCGCCGGTGCGGCGGGTCTCGTCGGCGATCAGCACCTTGCCGGTCAGCTCCGCCGCGCGCAGCAGGTCGTCGATCGGGAGCGGCGACAGCCAGCGCAGGTCCAGCACCCGGCAGCTGTAGTCTTCCGCGGTGAGCCTGACCGCGGCGCGCAGGCTCATCCGCAGGCCGTTGCCGAAGGTCACGATGGTCAGGTCGCGGCCGTCGCCGTAGCTGCGGGCGCGGCCGATCGGGATGTGCGTCTCGGCCCAGCGGGCCGGCGGCACGTATGGCGACAGCCAGCCGCCGTCGCCGTCGTCGAACAGGTCACGGGTGTTGTAGAGGGCGATCGGCTCCAGGAAGACGCAGACGCTGCCGTCGGTGCGGGCGGCGGCCAGGCAGGTGCGCAGCATGGAGGCCGCGTCGTCGGGCCGCGCGGGGGAGGCCACGACCAGGCCGGGGATGTCGCGCAGCGCGGCGACGGAGTTGTCGTTGTGGAAGTGGCCGCCGAAGCCCTTCTGATAGGCGTAGGAGGCGACGCGGACCACCATCGGGTTGCGGAAGGCCCCGCGGGAGAAGAAGGGCAGCGTCGCGGCCTCGCCCCGGATCTGGTCCAGCGCGTTGTGCAGGTAGGCGAGATATTGGATCTCGGGCACCGGCAGCAGCCCGGAGACGCCCGATCCTAGGGCCAGGCCGAGCACGGCCTGCTCGTCGAGGAGGGTGTCGAACACCCGGCCCGCGCCGAAGCGCTTCTGCAGGCCGCGGGTGACGCCGTAGACGCCGCCCTTGCGGGCCACGTCCTCGCCGAAGACCAGCACGTCGGGGTGGGCGGCCAGGGTGTCGGCCAGCGTCCGGTTGATCGCCTGGGAGAGGGTCAGCGGGCCCTCCTGCTCGGGCAGCCTGCCGCCGAAGGCCCGCTCCCTGGCGGTCGCCGACACCGCGCTGGCCGGGGCGACGGCCTCGGGGGTGCGGGGGGCCAGCGGCGCGGTGATGTCGGCGGCCGAGGTCAGCCGGGGCCGCCGGGAGCTCTCCATGGCCATCTTGAGCAGGTGCTCCCGCGTCGTCTCGTAACGCAGCAGCAGCTCGTCGGGGGTGGCCAGGCCCGCCTCCACGATGAGCCGGGCGGTGGTGACGAGCGGGTCGCGCTCCAGGTCGGCGTTGATCTCCCGCTTGGTCCGGTAGGACAGCTCCACGTCGGAGCCGGCGTGGCCCATCAGCCGGACGGTGCTGATGTGCAGCAGGGCGGGGGAGCGGTGCCTGCGGACGTGCCCGGCGGCGGCCGCCGCCACGTCGTGGACGTCGGCCAGGTCGCAGCCGTCGGCCGCGAAGTATTCCAGCAGCCGGTGGCGGGCGGCCTCCACCCAGCCGTTCGGGGTCCGCACGCTGATGCCCAGGCCGTTGTCCTCACAGACGAACAGCAGCGGCATGGCCAGCCCCTGGTAGGAGGCATAGGCGGCGGTGTTGAGGCCGGACAGGGCGCTGGCGTGGTTGGCGGAGGCGTCACCGAAGCCGCACACCGCTATCGCGTCGCCGGGCCACGCGCCCGTGAGGCCGAGCTGGCGGGCGCGCTCGATGGCGAAGGCCACGCCCACCGCGCGCGGCAGGTGGCTGGCGATCGTGGAGGTCTGCGGGATCACCGCCAGGTCGGGGTGGCCGAAGACCTTGTGGCGGCCGCCCGCGATCGGCTCCTCCGCCGAGGCGGTCAGGCCGAGCAGCACATCGCGCAGCCCCTCCTCCGGCAGGCGCCCGGCCATCGCGGACCGGGCCAGGTAGAAGGCCCCGGAGCGGTAGTGCAGCAGCGCGGGGTCGGTGGCGCGCACCGCCGCGGCGACGGCGACGTTGCCCTCGTGCCCGGCCGAGCCGATGGTGTAGAAACCCTCGCCGTGCTCGCGCAGCCAGCGCGCGGTGACGTCCAGGAGCCTGCTGTCCAGCTGGAACTCGAACAGCTCGCGGCAGCGGGCCCCGGTCAGGGTGGTCCCCTCCCGCACGGGCATGCCGGGATCACGCGGAGGCCCCGGGGTCAGGGCGGCCAGCGCCTCGGTGAAGTGGGTCTCAACAGTGTCACGCGCCACAGCTCGATTATGTCCCCATCGATGGTCGCCGTCCCGGAGCTTGGCGTCTTTGGGCCCTCGGAGGGCTGTGGACCGGTCCTATTCGACAGTTATTAATAACAACTTGTCAGATCTATCAACCAATTGCCTTTCTTGTACGTCTACTTGAGAGAAGCAACGTGGCACCCTCATGCCGCGTTCAGCCAACGGGGAGGATGGACAACCCGAATGTTGCAACGCACCCGAGCCATCATCGTCGCGGTGGCCATGGGAGCCGGAGCAGTCGCTCTCGCTCCTTCCACGACGGCTGTGGCGGGGACCTCAGCGGACCCCGTCGTCTCCAATGTGGAGATCGATCCGAGCCCGGTCGTGGTGACCGGATCGCCGGTCACGGCGAAGTTCAGCTTCACCACGACCGCCGCGGGCAAGGCCGAGTTCCAGATCAAGGCGCCGGGCGTCGGCGCGTGGACCTCGCTCGACGTCAAGCCCAGCCCGCACGGCACCGAGACCAAGTGGACCGCCTCCAGGACGTTCGACGCCAAGAGCGCCGCCGGGCAGTGGAGCTTCCTCGCGATCGCCCACAGCGGCGACGGCAAGGAGGACTCGACGCGCGGCAAGTTCACCGTCGACGTCAGGAAGGCACTCGACACCAAGATCGTCAACTTCGACGCCTCTCCCGACGACGTCGCCAAGGGCGACGCCATCGAGGTCACCGGCAAGCTGCTGCGTGACAGCGGCGGCTGGAGCGGCTACGGCGACCAGCCCGTGACGATCACCTTCCGGGAGCAGGGCACCGACGCCTTCCGGCACGTCGCCAAGGTCGAGACCGGCCGCAGCGGCTGGTTCAAGGCCAGGGTCAAGGCCGAGGCCACCGGCTGGTGGCGTGCGGAGTTCGCCGGCAACGGCGGCGCCAGCTCGTCGGTCAGCGACACCGACCGCGTCGACGTCAGGAACGCCCCCAGGGTCGTCGACAGCCGGATCGTCGACTTCGGCGCCCGGCCCGACCCGGTGGACGAGGGTGACCGGCTGAGCGTCCGCGGACGCCTGCAGCTCGACACCCGGCACGGCTGGGACGGCTACTCCGGCAAGAAGGTCGCCATCCTGTTCCGCGCCAACGGTTCCACCCGCTGGGACCACGTGGCCAGTGACTGGACCGACCGCTACGGCCGCTTCGGCGCCGACGTGACCGCCAAGCGTTCCGGTCACTGGCGTGCCGAGTTCGCCGGCAACGGCGGAGTCAAGGGCAGCAGCAGCTACGCCGATCACGTGACGGTCCGCAGGAACCAGCCGGAGCCGGAGCGCGAGGCCAGCCGCGTCATCAAGTTCAACGCCTCGCCGGAGCCCATCCGCTACGGCCGCTACCTGAAGTTCACCGGCAAGCTCCAGGTCGACGACACCTCGGGCTGGGAGGGCTACCGCGCCAAGGTCGCGCTGTACTTCAAGGCCAAGGGCTCGCACACGTGGAGCTACGTCAAGACCACGCGGTCCAACGGCAGCGGCAACCTCTACACCAAGACCAAGGCCTACAGGTCCGGTTACTGGAAGTTCGTCTTCAAGGGTGACGGCGACTTCTACGGTGACTCCAGCCAGAGCGACTACGTCAAGGTCGTCAGGCGCTGAGGTGAGATCGGGGTCCGCTCCCCGTGAGCGGACCTGACAGACGGCGGCCCGGGTGCTCGCCAGGCAGCTTCCGCGGGGGCGGGCAGCACCATCTGCTCCAAGCCTGCCGGCACCGCTCCTGGAGACATTCTGGTGGCCTTCCACGCCACCGATG
>NZ_JBSFPS010000255.1:0-14284 GCF_053588315.1 Streptosporangium sp. NPDC003464
GCGTCCTGTACTTCCCCGTCACGGGGGGCTGGCCCGTCCTGGCCATCGGCGTGCTGGCCCTGCTGGCGGCTCGCCGGCCCCGCGAGAGCGGCGAGCCCGTCAAGGCCGACGAGAGCGCCGGGGCCTGACATGAGCAGCGTCCCAGGAGCGTCGCCGGCGCAGGGAGACGAGATCGGGGCCGCCTCGCCCTCCCCCGGGAGGGGGAGGCGACGGCGGTCAGGCGTTCCTAGCGTGGGCAGTATGACCAGAATCATCCGGACAGTGGGCGCGCTCCTGTCGATCGCCGTGACCGCCGTAGGGATCTTGTGGTGGACGAGTCCCGCCAGCTACCCGTTCGGCGCGGCCGACCGCGTCAAGGTGTCGCTCACCCACCTGCTGGAGCACGACGTCACCGGACCGATGACCGTGGCCGCCGGGCTCGTGGGCCTGGCGGTGATCTTCGGGCCAGTGTCGCTCGTGCGCGCCGGCGCGGTCGCCGAACTGCTCTTCTTCGGCGTGGTGCTCTCCGACGCCGGCATCATGTCCGTGTTCGCCTACGGCCTGGCGATCCTGGGGCCCGTGGCGCTGCTGGGCCTCGTCGTCACGGCGGCCGCGCGCGGGAAGGCGCCGGGCATGGCGGGCATCGCTGCGCTGGCCGCCCTGGCGGTGGTCGACGTGGTCACCGGCGCCGGTGCGCTGAGCCTGGTGGGACGCTACCTGGCCAACATCGCGGGAGACTTCGCCTCCTTCGGCGGGCGGCTCGGCTGGACCCTGGCCAACGCCGCCGCCTGCGCGGTGTGGGCGGTGATCGCGTTGAAGGCGTTCCGGACGGGCGAGCCGCCGCGCTGGATCAGGCCCGAGTCCGCCGGTCGATGGGGTCGTGCCGCCACGATCGGGGCGGCGCTGTGCCCGCTCCCGTACGCGCTGTACCGGCTGACCTGGCTGACCCCGTGGCCCACCGACTCCGACGTCACCGGGCCGCTCACCGCCGACACGCGGCTTCAGGGGCTGCTTCTCGCCTTCGCCGCGTTGACGGGCGCGGTGCTGACCCTCGGGCTGATGAGCGGGTGGGGCGAGGTGTTCCCGCGATGGGTGCCGATCGTCCACGGGCGTCCCGTTCCGGTGCGGCTGCCGGTGATCGCCGGAGGGACGGTCGCGGGCATCTGCTGCCTGGCCTCGCCGGGGCTCGTGATCGACTCCGTGCTGCGCGGCCAACCAGGCGCGCTGCTGCTCTGGCCGTACCCGCTGTGGGGCGCGCTGCTCGCGGCGGCCGTCCTGGCCTACTGGCTGCGGCGGCGCGTCCCCATGACGGCGGAGGCCGGACAGGGCCCACGTGGCTGAGCACGCGGACCCCGTCCGCGGGCAGCGCGAGAGCCCGCCGGGGGCAGCAGGCGAACGCCGACGACCTGCCCTTCGGCGACGAGTCCTTAGAGGGCTACAAGAAGGTTCAGCTCCCCCAGCGAGGCTCGGCATCGGAGCCGAAGTAAACCCAGTATCCGCGGGAGCCCATCTACGCCTTCTGCTATCTGCGATGTGGCTTGTCCCTTGCTCACCGGAGTGGTTTGGGGTCGAACCCTCGGGGACCTGGCAGCGATAGCCGTTCCACTCGGCATGCTTGTTGCGCAGGAAGTGATGTCCCGCTGAAGCGGCCTGTGGGCATCTGCGCGCCGCCATGCTGAGCTGGCTGCCTGGCCATCAGCTTTAGCCGTCGTCTGTCATCGTCGGCTTATCCCGGACGGCCCGCAGACGGCCCAATCCTTGGCCCCAGCACCCCGTAGCGGCGCGGCAGCGTGACTCCCTGTTTGCAAACGGGAGCCAGTCACGACGTAGAGGGCTCCTCGTCCTGCTCAAGCGATAGGTGCGGATCGGTGACGTGTGATCGTGTGAGGCGGTGTTGCTGTATCCACTGCTGTACGAGCTACAGATCACCCCAGCGCTTGGGCTTCCTCCAACCGCCCCAAATCCTTCAACACGCCCGCCAGGTTGCTCCGGCTGATCAACATGGACGGGTGCTCCTCACCCAACACCCGACGGCAGCTCCCCAGCACCGCCCAATGCTCCGCCATCCGCGACCTGGGCGCCGCGACTCCATGAGAGAGCGCCTCGTCCAGCCAATCTGCCGGGCTACGCTCTCTTGCCGTTGTCAGAGGGCCGGAGCTGATCGGCCAGCTCGATCCTGACAACGGTGTCGATCGGGTCGGGCATCGGGTAGGTGTGGTGCCCCACCTCTCCGAATTCGACGAATGGGATGTCGGTATAGGACTTCACCACCCAGGCGTCACTCAGCCGCAGTTGCCGACCGTCGGCGGGCAGCGAGATCCGCGCGATGCTGTCCTTGGCGAGGCCGCCCGTGAGAGCCAGCGGCCCGATCGGCGCCCGCAGGACGTGGGCGTAGAGGGCGGTGTCGGTGCGCGTGTAGTAGCCCCATTCGGGGGTGTCCAGGCCGGCGGGACCCGCGCCGTAGATGGATTCGCCGTTGACCGCGAGCCAGGCGCCGATCGCGTGCAGTCGTTCGACAGCCTCGGGTTGGATGCGGCCGTGAGCGTCCGGCCCGACGTTGAGCAGCAGGTTGCCGCCTTTGGCCACGCATTCGACGAGCTTGGTGATCAGTTGTTCTGGGCTCTTCCACGCGTCGTCACCGGCGGTGTAGCCCCAGTTGTTGTTGATGGTGATGCAGGCTTCCCACGGCACGGGGCTGCCGTCCTGAGCGCGGATGCCTTCGACCGGAATCAACTGCTCCGGGGAGGCGAAGTCCCCGCTGTAGTCCGATGGCGTGCCGGTCACGATCGAGCCAGGTCCGCCGCCGTCGGCCTCGAGTCTGTTGTCGATGAGCACTGTCGGTTGCAGTTCACGGACGGTCTCGACCAGTTCCTGGGCTCCCCATTCCTCGGGTCCCATCCCTTCGTAGGAGAAGTCGAACCAGAGGATGTCGAGCTTGCCGTAGTTGCTGCACAGCTCCCTGATCTGACCATGCATATACCTCCGGTACGACTCCAGGTCGGGCTTGTGGTCCGCGAAGGCGGGGTTGTCACGCTCGGGATGGATGAAGTCTCCGTAGTGCGGGTAGTCAGGGTGATGCCAGTCCAGGAGCGAGTAGTAGAGCCCCACTTTGATGCCCCTGGCCCGGAAGGCGTCGAGGAACTCACGGACCAGGTCCCGGCCGATGCCGTTGTGCATGCTCGTGTGGTCGGTGAGCGCCGAGTCGAACAGGCAGAACCCGTCGTGGTGTTTGGCGGTCAGCACCGCGTACCTCATCCCGGCCGCGGCGGCGAGCTCGGCCCAGGCATGCGGGTCGTAGTCCTCGGCGCCGAACCCGTCAACCGCGCTCTGATAGTCCTCGATGCTGACTCGTTCGTGCGAGCGGAGCCATTCGCCGCGGGCCGGGACCGCGTAGGGGCCCCAGTGGATGAACATGCCGAACCGGTCGCGACGGAACCAGGCCGAGCGCGCGAACCTCTCCGGAACCTTGGTCAGGCGCCGCGGGTCTGCCGCGCCGAGATGCGTCTGGGTCATGCCTTCACCGCGCCCGCGACCATCCCACTGACGATGTACTTCTGCGCGGCCAGATACACCGCGACCACGGGCAGCATGGTGATCACCAGGTCGGCGCAGACCAGCCCGTAGTCGAAGCTGTGCGTGGTCTGGAAGGTGAACACTGTCATCGGCAAGGTCCATCGGTCGGCGTCGGGGATCAAGAAGAGCACGTTCTGAAACTCATTCCAGGCGTACGTGAAGACCAGGATCAGCGCGGTGGAGCTGACCGGCCTGAGCAGAGGGAAGATGATGGTGAAAAACAGGCGGAGCGAGCCGGCGCCGTCCAGCAGCGCGGCCTCGTCGATCTCGCGGGGCAGCTGTCGGATGAAGCCGACGTAGATCAGGGTGATGAACGGGATCTGCACGGCGATGTCGGTGAGGATGAGGCCCAGGTAGGAGCCGCCCAGTCCGATGTCCTGCAGCAGTCTGATCGCCGGGATGAAGGCGAACGGCGCGATCAGCCCGGTCAGCAGGTAACTGTAGACGCTGCCGGTCACTCTTCCCGGACGGCGGGCGATCACAAAGGCCGCCAGCGAGCACACCAGGACAGTTCCGCCGGTCACCCCGACGGAGATCAACACGCTGTTCCCCAGCGCCCGCAGCGAGTTGCCGGTGCGAATGACGGTCAGATAGTTGTCGAAATGCCAGGTCTCGGGCAGGGAGAAGCTCATCGTCTGGGCGTCCGCGGCGCCCTTGACGCTGGTGAGCAGGACCAGGTAAAGCGGGACCAGGAACACCAGGGCGATCAGTCCGGCCACGCCGTAGGTGGCTGCTGCGGCCAGGATGCTTCCGGGCCCGCGCCGAGCTGCACGCGGGCTGCGCGCGCTTTGCCGGGTCATGGTGTCGCCTCCATCTTGCGCACGAAACGGTTGATTAGCAGCGCGATGATGGTGATCATGGCGAACTGGTACACGTTGGCGGCGGCGGCGTAGCCGAGCGCTCCGGTATTGAGCTGCTTGTACACGTAGCTGGTCAGCACCTCGGTCGCGGTGCCCGGCCCTCCGCCGGTGGTGGCATAGATCAGGTCGAAGGCCTTCATGCCGGTGATGAAGGTGATCAGCGCCCCCAGGTTGATCGCATGGCGGATGTACGGGACCTTGATGTGCCGTACCACCTGCCACGGCCCTGCCCCGTCGAGTTGCGCGCTCTCGACGAGGTCGGCCGGCACACCCTGCAGTGCCGCCAACACCAGCACCACTGTCCAGCCGACGCCCATCCAGGTATCCACGACAGTGACGCTGTAGAGCGCCAGGTCGAAGCTGCCGAACCAGTCCTGGGCCAGGCCGAACGGCTTCAACAGGGTGTTGACGGGCCCATCGGCCTTGAGGATGTAGTTGAACAGGAGCCCGACCACGATGGTGGAGAACATGATCGGGAGGTAGACCACGGCGCGTAGCACCCGGCTCCCTTTGAACGCCCGGTTGAGCAGGAACGCGATCGCCACGCCCAGGACGGTCTTGCCGACGGTCACGCAGGCCGCGTAGACGAACTGGTTCTTGGTGGCGTTCAACAGCGCCGGGCCGTCGTTGAACATCAGGTTGTAGTTCGCCAGTCCGACGAAGTGCGTCTCTGGGGCGTAGGTCGAGGCGTCGGTGAGCGACAGGTACATCCCGAAGAGGGCCGGCAGCAGGAAGAAGGCGGTGAAGACCAGAACCGCCGGTACGAGGTATGCGTACCGATAGGTGTGTTCGACACCGCGCCGGGACGAGCGCCTCCTAGTCATCGGCCTGCTCCGTTCCGCTTCCTGCCGCCGCCCAATGGCAGCGGTGCTCATGAGGTGTACGGTCGTCCGCCCGCATCAGAACCCGGACGCGCGGGCCTTGGTGCCCGCGCTCTGCCAGGCCTTCTGAACCAGCTCGCCGAACTTTGCGACGTCGATCCGCTTGCCGATCAGCTCCTGGTAGGCGGCGACGATGTCGTCCTGCGGCTGCGGGATCACCGACTGCTGGTCGAAAGGCACCACAAAACCGCCCTTGTCCACGAGCTTCTGCAGGTCGGTCACGCTGCTGGACGGGTTGGCGGCCTTGACGTCGGTGAAGGCGGACACACCGGGGTTGGCGTCCATGAACTTCTGCGCCTGCGGCTTCGCGATCATGAAGTTCAGGAAGTCCTGAGCCTGCTGTCCGACCTTGGAGAAGGCGGCGACCTTGAGCAGGTTGGGCTTACCCAGCCCCAGGGTGCTCGTGCCATTCGCCGACGGCAGAAGGAAGAACCCGACGTTCGCCGACGGATTGGACTTGGTGATGGCAGCGAACACCCAGGTGCCGTTGATGATGGCACCGCACTTGCCGTTCGCGATCGCTGCGATCGCCGAGTCGAACGTGGCGGTCAGGGCATCACTGTTGGTGAGACCGTTACTCACCCAATCGGCCAGCGCCTGGTTTTCCTGCGTGAACCCGGGGATGTCAGTCCACTTGGTCTGGTTGGCGTCGAGCTTGGACACCAGCTGCGGGTCGGCGCCGACGAAGTTCGCGTTGAGGGCATTGCGGTGCTGGAGCAGCGTCCAGCCGTCCTTGCCGCTGAGGCACAGTGGCGTGACCTTCGTGGCCTTGACCTTCTGCAGGTCCGCCGCCAGTTCGGCCAGGTTGGTCGGCGGTGCGTTGATCCCGGCCTTGGCGAATACGTCCTTGTTGTAGATCACGCCTTGGGCGGCCAGGCCGTCTGCGCTCGGGGTGCCCCAGATGGCACCGTCGGGCGAGGTGATCGCCTTGCGGACGGCGGGGTTGAGCCGCTGGATCCAGGGCCCGGTGGCGGACCGCATGATCGATGCCTTGTCCTTGACGGTGTCCTGTCCGGCGAAGATGTCGACGCCGCTCTTGGCAGCCAGGCGGGCCTGCACCAGCGAGTCGTAGTTGGCGTCCGGGACCGGCGTGAGGTTGACGGTATTGCCGGTCTGCTTCTCCCAGAGGTGGACATTGTCCTGGAAGCCGGGCACGTTAGCCCACGAGGTGGGGAGCATGTAGGTGATCGTGGCGTGGCCCGCGGCGCCGGCCTGGCCGTCGGAGCTGGAGCAGGCGCTGAGCGCTACGGCCACCATCACTGCCGTTCCTATGGTGGTGGGAATTCTGTTTCTGGGCATGGGGGGTTCCTCTCTGGGCGCGATGAGGTGAAGGAATTGGCATGGGCGAGCTCTGCGCTCACAGAGCGGATGAGGCAGGTGCCCTTCGGCTTCGAGCGGCTGAATCCGGGCACAACGGCCTGATGTCGATCCGCGCCGGGAAGCCCTGATCGCCGAGTAGGGTGTCGAATGCGCTGGTCAGCGCCATCTGTAACATCCCGAGCGAGGACCCCAGCGTCGGGAACTGGGTGATGGCCAGGTCCACCGTATAGGCATCACGCAGCAGGGCCGTCAATCGCGCGTCGATCCGGTTGGTCAGTGCGGGCCGGTGGGCCAGGGGTCCACCGAGCACGATCAGCTGCGGGTCGATCGTCAGTGTCAGGTAGGCGATGTGGCGTGCGGCCCGGTCGGCGAACTGGTCCAATTCTGCCTGGCTGTCCGGGTCGCCGCGGTCGGCGGCGTCCAGGACTGGCAGGAACGACTCCACGTCGGCCCAGTGTGGCGGGGCAATCGGGCCGTCGTCGATCAGGTTCAGCTCCCCGGCCATGTTCCGGCTGCCCCGGTGAACCCGGCCGTCCAGCACAATGCCGGCGGCCAGCTGATGCCAGGCCAGCGCCAGGGCGAAGGTGTCGGCGTGGCGGGCGACGCCGTACGCGTGCTCGGCGATCGCAGCAGCGTTCAGGTCGTGCTCCACGATCAGCGGAACATCACCGAACACCAGTCCGGCCTCGGTCGGTGAGCGTCCCTGCAGATCAGGGTTGTGCGGTGAGTAGCAGATCCGTCCGTCGGGCCCGATGCCTCCGGTCAGCGAGACGCCGAGGCCGAGCCAGCTGCCATGGGTGGCCCACAGCTGGGTCACCACGCGGGCCAGGCGCTGCCGGAACCTGGCGATCCGTTCCCGGCCCGGCAGCAGTTCGGGCTCGTGGTGCTCAGCAATGTGCTGGATCCGCCCACCTATGTCGCAGACGAGGATCCGCTCGTCGTGCTTGCCGATCTCCGCGCCGATCACGAAGCCGTGCTCGGCACGGAACCGGAAGCGCGAAGCCGGGCGACCGCCACTGGGTGTCGGCGACTTTCCGTGCTCGGCACCGGAGGTGACCTCGACCAGGTGCGACAGCTCGGCCAGCCGCTCCTTGACCGTGGGCCGCGACAGCCCGGTGGCGTGCGCCAGCTCGCTGAGCGTCGCCTCGCCCAAGGCGTGCAGTGCCGCGGCACAGGCCGCCATCGTCGTCCTGCCGGAGACGTCGCCGCTGGGCACGAACGCAGCCATGGGCCCCTCCTCTTTCGACAGGACGACGGCCACGAGCCACGTGACCTGGCAGAACTGTGCGCTCCAGGTATTGCAACGCTGTTTCGAATCCATCCTTCGTAACAGGCTGTGAGGGACCGTAGGGCACCGAAGCAGGGGCGCGCAATACTTCCGAAAGGCTTTGACCTGGACTTTCATAACCCAGCGGTTGGCCTGCCCGGCCCGCACCGCCGCCGGATATGGAACCGCGCCGCGTCATCCTCCCGAACACTTCCCGATCCGGAAGTGTGTCGTTTACGTTTCCGCTACCTCACCCCGTGTGGCCTATGACGGGCATCGAACTGCAGGAGGACAGCGGTGGCGCATCGAGAAGACCCGCCAGCAAGTCGGGACGCCGGCCATGAAAGCCGCCTTGGCCGTCGAGGTTTCCTCGGCGCGGTTGCGGCCATCGGCGCCGGAATGGCCGCCCCCGACGTCCTCGGCGTGCTCGGGCTCGGCAGCGAGGCAGCGGCGGCCACCAAGGCCGGCGGCGCCATGCGCGCCACGATCGACGCGACTCACCCGGCGCATCTGATCAACCTCGGCCAGAGCGACGCGCCGTACCAGGGCACACTCGCCCAGCTCTACGACACGGTCCCGGCCAGTCTGAAGCCCTACGCCTACATCAACCTCATCGCGGGCAGCGACATCCAGAACGTCCCGGCCGCGACCGGTTGGCTCCAGTCGCAGCTCGACGCCGCCGAGGCCGCCGGCATCCCGGTCACGGTCCAGGTCGCTCACGGCCAGACCGGTACCACGAATGCGATCCCGGTAAGCCAGTGGAAGACCTGGGCCCTGACCCATCCGAACACCTTCAAGGGCTTCAACGCCGCCGAGCTGTACAATGGCCCGGACCAGAGCGGCTATCTGATCAGCCTGTTCAACCTTGCCGGCCAGCAGGGCATGTACTTCTTCTGGACCGACACCAACATCTTCGGCACCGACGGCATGATGTTGGACTACATGCAGAACAACTCCGGGTTCCTGCCTGCGATGAAGGCGAACGCCCGGAACCTTGTCTTCATGAACAAGGAGTCGTACGCCACCACCAGCACCGACGCGCTCATCAAGGGTCTGTGGCTTACCGGCTACATCGGCAACTGGGGCTCGTCGACCGACTGGTGGCACTGGGGTATCGACGGCAAGGGCGTCTTTCCCGGCGGTTCCGGGGAACAGGACTGGAAGTACATCCTGCAATATCCACAAGGGCTGCAGATCCAGTCGATCGTGCGCGACCTGTCGCAGGGCGCGACCTGCTTCCTGACCGAGGCGTCGTACTTCACCAACGGCGCGCTGGGCCACCGGTACGCTCCTGCCCAATTCGGCGTCTACCCTCTGCTGCAAGGAGTCCTGAACGGCTGGATCAAGATCCCGACACGGACCGAGGTCGCGAGTCAACAGCAGGTGCTGGCCAGGGGGATCACGAACTACTCCACGCCGGGCTGGAACCAGTCAGTCAACAACGCCATGCCGGTCGACGGGCGCTACGGGATGGTGTCACTGGTCCCCAAGACGATGCCCGCCGCCGATCTTGCCGGGTTCACCACGGTCACGTCACCACAGCCGACCAGCTACTACGACGGCCTGTACCCCGGCTTCGCGAGCGCCGGAAACGGCTGGCTGGTGCGCTCGGACGGTGCGGTCAAGCAGTGGTACTACACCAACCCCTACATGTGGGTGCAGCAAAAGACCGCCGTGGTCTTCTCCCCGACCAATGTGCCGGGGGCCTCGGTGGCCATCAGCTCCGATGAGCACACGAGTGTGATCGTCCAGGAGAACCCATCGAACCTGGGCGTGCACGTCTTCAACTACCGGCTGAACCTCACCAACGCGTTGTCGCTGGTCACCGACCAGGCGACCACCGTCACGTTCGGCCAGGACTACATGGCGCCGACGCTGGACTCCTCCGGGACCCCGGTCGTGAACGCCGATGGCTCTATCACGACCGTCGGTGGCAAGACCCTCCCGGACCAGACCTCGCGGGACGTCCGCAACGTCACCGTCACCGTCGTCGGTACCTGGAACGGCGGCCGGCCGAACATCGTCTTCGACGATCACGACGGCCTGACCCGCCCCTACACCCGCACCCAGACCTGGGACGCCACGACCAGCACCCTGGTGCTCACCCTGACCATGAACGGCACCAGCCACTTCAACGTCCAGATCAACGGTGGCGGCCCGCGCATCCTGCCACGCACCGGCTGGACGGTGGCCTACTGCGACAGCCAGGAACTGGTCGCTGAGCATGACCCGGCGACCAACGTGCTGGACGGCAACATGGCCACCTTCTGGCACACGCAGTGGACGAACGTCTCGCCGGTCCCACAGTCTCCGCACGAGATCCAACTCGACATGCAGTCCTCGCACACGGTCTCCGGGTTCACCTATCTGCCGCGCCAGGACGGTTCGCAGAACGGCTGGGTCGGCCAGTACGAGTTCTACGTCAGCGCAGACGGCACGAACTGGGGTACCCCGGTGGCTACCGGCACGTTCGCCAAGGACAACGCGCTCAAGACCGTGAACTTCCCGGCGGTCTCCGGGCGGTACGTACGCTTCCGCGCTCTGTCGGAGGTCAACGGGAACCCCTGGACGTCCTGCGCCGAGCTGAACGTCATCGGCAAGTAATCCCCCTGCTCTGGAACGGAACACATGACATCACGACACCCCGGCCTGACTGTGCTCTCGGCGGCCGGAACCGCCCTGGTGCTGGACGCCTCGGGTCCCGGCCTGCCCGTCGTCCTGCACTGGGGCGCCGACCCCGGTGATCTGGGCGACACCGGCCAACTGGTCTTCGGGCTGGAGCCGCCTCGTCCGGTGGCGTCCGTGGACATTCCGGTACGGCTGAGGCTCATCCCGCAGCAGGGCGACGGCTGGATCGGGCGGCCGGGGATCGCGGGGCATCGAGACGGTGCGTCGCCCTACCTCCGCTTGACGTTGTCCGAGCCGGTAGTCCACACCGGCTCGGACGCCGGCGGCGGTCACATCCTGATCCGCGCCCGAGACGAGGCCGCGGGCCTGTGGGTCAGCACCGACATCGAGATGGACGCATCCGGCGTCGTACGACTGCGGCACGAGATCGGCAACGAGGGCTCCGGTGTGTTCACCCTCGACTCGGCCGCCTGCCTACTCCCAGCCAGCAACCAGGCGAACGAGGTGCTGGACTTCACCGGGCGCTGGGCCCGCGAACGCTCACCGCAACGACGGCCGCTCCAGCACGGGTTGACCGTCCGGGAATCCCGGCGCGGACGCACCGGCCACGATGCCACCGGCCTGCTCGTCGTCGGAGAGCCGGGCTTCGGGTTCCGGCACGGCCAGGTGTGGGCGGTCCACGCGGGCTGGAGCGGCAACCACGTCCACTACGCCGAGCGTTTGCCCGAACACGGCCCCATCCTGGGTGCCGGGGAACTCCTCGCCCCGGGTGAGGTCCGTCTCGCCCCAGGCGAAGCGCATCGGACGCCCTGGAGCTACTTCGCGTGGTCCGGTGCGGGAATGGATGGTTTGTCCGACCGCCTGCACCAGCACCTGCGCGCCAGGTCGAGCCACCCGCGCACCCCTCGGCCCGTGATGCTGAACACCTGGGAGGCGGTCTACTTCGACCACCGCCTCGACAAGCTCATCACCCTCGCCGAACGCGCGGCCCAAGTCGGCGTCGAGCGCTTCGTCCTCGACGACGGCTGGTTCGTCGGCCGCCGGGACGACACCGCCGGCCTGGGCGACTGGATCGTCGACGCCAAGGTGTGGCCGGACGGGCTGCACCCGCTGGCTGATCGGGTCAAGGCGCTGGGCATGCAGTTCGGGCTCTGGGTCGAACCGGAGATGGTGAACCTCGACTCGGACCTGGCCCGCGCCCACCCCGACTGGCTGCTGGCCGCTCCCGGACGCATGGTGCCACCGGCGCGGCACCAGCAGGTGCTCGACCTGGCCAGGCCCGAGGCGTACACACATGTCGCGGCACGCCTGCACGCCCTGGTCGACGAGTACGACATCGCCTACCTGAAATGGGACCACAACCGCGACCTATTGGAAGCGACCCACGAAGGAGCCGCGGGCGTGCACGCCCAGACCAGGGCCGTCTACCGCCTCCTGGACGAACTCCGCGACCGGCACCCGGGCCTGGAGATCGAATCCTGCTCCTCCGGTGGCGCCCGGATCGACTACGGCATCCTTGAACGCACTGACCGAGTCTGGGCCTCGGACACCATCGACCCGCTCGAACGCCAGCGGATCCAGCGCTGGACCGGGCTGCTCGTACCGCCGGAGCTGATGGGCTGTCACGTCGGCGCGGCCACGGCCCACACCACGGGACGCACCAGCCCCCTCCCCATCCGCCTGGCGACCGCCCTGTTCGGCCACGCCGGGATCGAATGGGACCTCACAGCATGCACCGACGACGAGCTCGACCACCTCGCCGACTGGGTGCGCCTCCACAAACGACTCAGACCCCTGCTGCACAGCGGGCGGACCGTCTGTGCCGACCACCCCGACCCCGCGGCGTGGCTGCACGGCGTCGTTTCAGCAGACCGGCGCCATGCGGTCTTCTCTCTGGCGCAGCTGACGGCCTCAGCAGACTCCGTGCCGGCCCGGCTCCGGATCCCAGGACTGGCTCCGGAGCTCACCTATGCCGTGACGCTCTGCCCGGAAATCCAGGCGACAGCCGCCCACCCCAGCACCGCCGTACCGTGGATCACCGAGGGGGCGATCCGCGCCTCGGGCTCGGTGCTCGGCACCATCGGTCTGCCGGCACCGCTCCTCGATCCCGAGCAGTGCCTCGTGATGGAGCTACGGGCGTAACCTGTGACGAGCTGACCATTCCCCCGCCGGGCTGGCCGTTCCTGGACCCGGCTGCGCATGCTCCTACCCACCGCACCCGTCCGACCATGATCCTGGGGCGGCTGCGGTGGCCACCGAGCTGCTCAATCGGTACCCGCAGCGATAACTGGGGTGTGAAGGCCGAAGACTTCCTTCGAGTCACCAACGACGACCCCGACTCGTGGGCGGCTCCGGTGTCCACAGTCTTGAACACTGGCCTCGTGGAACAGCTCAGAGAGGCAACACCCAAGGGCGTCACAGCGCACTCGACGGCTTTCCACCGATCAGCTGACTGTCACCAACCTCATGACCGAGTACAGGAGCAACGCTCGCAGGAGCTTCCTGACGGCGGAGGAGTACGCCTCCCCGCTGGCCAGGCGGCCCTACGATCTGCGCCACGCCTGCCTGTCCACCTGGCTCAACTCCGGCGTCTCGGCGAAGCAGGTGGCCGAGTGGGCGGGCAACAGCCCGAAGGTTCTCCTGAGCACTTACTCCAAGTGCCTCGTGGGAGAGGCCGAGGTCTCCCTGCGCCGGATCATCGAAGCTCTCGGGGGAAGATCGTGGGAACGCATTGGGAAGGGCGAGCCGCCGTCCGCCGGTGACGGCCGGACGCCGACGACTGATCGAAAACGCAAGAAAGCCCAGGTCATCGCGTGATGCTCTGGGCTTTCCAGCTGAGCCGACGAGGGGAATCGAACCCCTGACCTTCTGTTTACAAGTGAAGCCCCCGGGCTGCTGGTGGCCCTCCGCTCGGGTCGGCATCACCAGGGGCAAAGTAGCTGCGAGTGACCGGATCCCATCATCTGACAGAGATCCCAGACCACATCGTGACTGTTCATCGGCCTCACGAGAAGACCGGCATCCCCGCCGACTGCGGAGCGCCATGGCTTCGCACCCTGCTCAAGGAGCCTACCCGAAGGCTTTGACCTGGTCTTTCTCGCTACTTTTCCCCTGGTGATGCCGACCCGAGTGGAGGGCCTTGATATCGAGCTACGACCTGCGAAAACCCCCGGTGATCGTTATCGCGCCGGACTTATCCCGCCATGTTGGAGCCGAAACCAGCCGCACCGTCCTCCAGCCCCGCGCATCGCCCCTTGGGTTCACCCGGGCCGAAGAACCCTCACCGCGAGAGCCCTTGAGTTCGGCATCAGACGCGCGAATTCCGCATCCGATGCGAGGCCACGCTGACCCCTAAGAGCGTGACTCATTTGGTGATCGCTTGTTAGAGATGTCGTGGATGCGTTCCTTCAACGACTGGTGCCCGATGAATTATGGGAGTTGTTTCAACGCGTGGTCCCACTGGCGCCCACCCGGCCGCAAGGCGGCGGGCGGCGGCGTGTGGACGACCGGGTCATCCTCGCGGCCATCGTCTATGTGGCCACGACCGGCTGCGCCTGGCGTCAGCCGCCACCGGTCTTCGGCGCGTCCTGGCAGACGGTGAACCGCCGCTTCGCCGAGTGGAGTGCCGCCCGGGTGTGGGCCGAGCTGTACCGGGTCATGCTGGACGGACTCGGCGCCCGCGGGGAGCTGGACTGGTCGCGATGCGCCTGCCCGACCTGGTTGTCATCCCGGACGGGGGCCTCGACCCCGAGCAGGAGGCGTTGCTGGCCGACTCG
>NZ_JBSFPS010000256.1:0-14248 GCF_053588315.1 Streptosporangium sp. NPDC003464
GTTGCGAGTCTCTCCCAGGTCGAGCAGCCCGGCCAGCGCCGACCGCGACATCTGCTGGTCGAGGTGGCCCGGGGCTCCCGGGCCGCCCCGCCCTCCCCTGATCTCCTCTGACCTCCCCTGATCGCCCGGCGGCTGCGGCGCCCCGCCCGGGTGACGCAGTCTCCGGGCGGGGCGCCGGCCCGGTCCGCCGGCGAGCTGCGCGCGATGCCGCCCGACAGCCCCGGCGGGTGCTAGGCGGGCCCGACCCGGGAGGCCGGCTCCCCGGCCGGGCCGGCCTGCCCGGGGACCCGGCCCTGGGCGCGTTCGAGCATGGCGCGCATCATGTCGGAGGTGAGCGTGAAATGCTCCTCCGCCAGGGAGCCCGCCTGCTCGGCGTCGCCCGCCTCGATGGCCTCGTAGATCTTCCGGTGCTCGATCAGCGCCCGCTGGTAGGCGTCCGGGTCGTCCTCGCCGTACGGCTCGACCGGGAACCCCAGGCTCACCCGCGTCAGCAGGTCCCGGCTCAGCGCGTTGATCTTCGGGTTGCCCGTCGCGGCCAGTACGGCGTTGTGGAAGGCCGCGTCGGCGGCCTGCTCCTGGCCCAGCGTGCCGGCCGCCGCGTAGCCCGCCAGCGCCACGCGCATGGCCGCCAGGTCCTCGTCCGTACGGCGGAGCGCGGCGGTCCGCGCGACCAGCCCCTCCACCAGGCAGCGCAGGTCGAACAGCTGCTCCAGCTCGGGCCAGCGGGGCAGGAGCGTCCGGCGCACGGCCGAGGCGGTGGCCTCGGTCCAGCTCGCCCTGACATAGGCCCCGCCGGTCCGGCCACGTTTGATCTCCACGATGCCCACCGCCTGCAGCCGGCCGATGGCCTCGCGCACGGTCGCGCGGCTCACGTCGAGGATCGTGGCCAGCTCGCGCTCGCCGGGCAGGCGTTCGCCCGGCAGGTAGTCGCCTATCGCGACGGCGGTCATCAACCGGTCGGCCACCTCGGTGGCCACCGACTGCACCCGGACGGGGCCGAGCGCGGCGGGCTGGGCGACGTCGTCCAGCACCTGACCCAGCATCCGGGAGAGGTCGTCGGTAGTGGGGGGCGTCGCGTCGGGGTGCACACCTGGAACGTTACCCAAACTCCCGGTTTCAAAAAAGGTCTTGTGTTCAGGCCATTAATCCTTAAGATGTCCACAACACGGACATTCGTCTCATCTGGTGGCATGTGTCCCCAATTGTCATATGGAGGACTGTGGTGGCGATCCCCGAACCGACCACCCAGGCTCTCGCCCCCTTCAAGGACTGGCGTACCTGGTACCGCGTGACGGGCGACCTGAACGCGGACAAGACCCCCCTCGTCGTGCTGCACGGCGGCCCCGGCGCGGCCCACGACTACACGCTGCGCATGGCGCGGCTGGCCGAACAGGGCCGGGCCGTCGTCCACTACGACCAGCTCGGCGTGGGGCTCTCCACCCACCTGCCCGAGCGCGGCGCCGACTTCTGGACCGTCGAGCTCTTCCTCGACGAGCTGGACAACCTGCTCGCCCACCTGGGCATCGACGGCCGCTACCACCTGATCGGCCAGTCGTGGGGCGGCATGCTCGCCGCCGAGCACGCCGTACTGCGGCCCCGTGGACTCAGGGGCCTGGTCATCGCCGACTCGCCCGCCTCGATGAAGCTCTGGCGCGAGGAGTGCGACCGGCTGCGCGCCGAGCTGCCGCCCGAGGTCGAGCGGACGCTCCGCGAGCACGAGGCCGCCGGGACGACCGACAGCGGCGAATACCGGGCGGCGGAGAAGGTGTTCAACGCCCGCCACGTCTGCATGATCGTGCCGAACCCGCCGGAGGTCCTGGCCAGTGACGCCAAGACCACCGAGGACCCGACCGTGTACCACACGATGAACGGGCCGACCGAGTTCCACGTCGTCGGCACCCTGCAGGACTGGTCGGTCGTCGACCGGCTGCACCAGGTGACAGCGCCGACCCTGCTCGTCTCCGGGCGCCACGACGAGGCCACCCCTCGCACCGTGCAGCCCTTCGCGGACCACATCCCCGACGTCCGATGGCAGATCTTCGAGCACTCCAGCCACATGCCGCACATCGAGGAAGAGGAGCTCTTCCTGCAGGTGGTCGGCTCCTTCCTCGACTCCACGGACTAGGACCACCATGAAGCGCAACATCCCGATCGCGGCGGGCGCGGCCCTGCTCGCCCTGTCCGTCGCGGCCTGTTCCGGCGGCTCCCCCCAGACCGCGCCGGCCGGGCCGGCCGGGCAGACCGGAACCTCCCAGGCGGCCGGCGCGGGATTCCAGGAGCAGCACAAGGGCGGCACGCTCCGCCTGCAGGCCAAGGCAGGTGACGGCACGCTCGACCCGCACATCAACTACAGCAACGGCAACTGGCAGGTCTTCCAGGCCATGTACGACGGCCTGCTGGCCTTCAAGAAGGTCGGTGGCGAGGCGTCCTACGACCTGGTCCCCGACCTGGCCGAGGCCATGCCCGAGGTCAGCGCGGACGGCAGGTCCTACACCTTCACCCTCCGCAAGGGCGTGAAGTTCGCCGGCGGCGCCGAGGTCACCGTCGACGACGTGGTGGCCTCCTTCCAGCGGATCTACAAGGTCTCCGGGCCCACCTCCGGCACCTTCTACGCCGGGATCGTCGGCGCCGCCGCCTGCGTCAAGAAGCCCGACGAGTGCACGCTCGACAAGGGCGTGGTCGCCGACAGGGCCAAGAACACGGTGACGGTCAACCTGGTCGAGCCGGACTCGGAGTTCCCGCTCAAGCTCGCCCTGCCGCACGCGGTCGTGCTGCCCAAGGACACCCCGGACAAGGACCAGGGCACCAAGCCGATCGGCGGCACCGGCCCCTACACGGCGGTCTCCTACGACCCCAACAAGGAGCTCAAGCTCGTCCGCAACCCCCACTTCACCGAGTGGTCGCGCGAGGCGCAGCCGCAGGGCTACCCGGACGAGATCGTCTACTCCTACGGCCTCACCGCGGAGGCCGCGGTCACCGCGGTCCAGAACGGCCAGGCCGACTGGGTCTTCGACCCGCTGCCCGCCGACCGGCTCGGCGAGATCGGCGCCAACTACGCCTCCCAGGCGCACGTGAACCAGCTGTCGGCCTTCTGGTACCTGCCGCTCAACGTCAACCTCGCCCCCTTCGACAGGCCCGAGGCCCGTCAGGCGCTCAACTGGGCGATCGACCGCCAGGCCGTGGTGAAGATGTTCGGCGGGGCCAACGTGGCCCAGCCCGCCTGCACGCTCCTGCCGCCCGGCATCCCCGGCCACGCCGACTTCTGCGACTTCCCCAAGCCGGACCTGGCCAAGGCCAAGGACCTCGTCCAGCAGTCGGGGACCGCGGGCCAGGAGGTCTCCGTGGTCGTCGCCGACGACGAGGTGAGCAAGCAGATCGGCGAGTACGTCCGCAGCACCCTGGAGCAGATCGGCTACCGGGCCAAGCTCAAGGTCATCTCGACGAACATCCACTTCACCTACATCCAGAACGACAAGAACAAGGTCCAGGTCAGCGTCTCCCAGTGGTACGCCGACTACCCCGCCGCCTCGGACTTCCTGCACGTGCTGCTGTCCTGCGCGTCCTTCCGGCCCGGCAGCGACTCCAGCATCAACATCTCCGGCTACTGCGACAAGGACGTCGACGCCCGGATGGCCGAGGCCATGACACTGGACCGGACGGACAAGGAGGCCGCGAACGCCAAGTGGGGCGAGATCGACCGCGACCTGACCAAGGCGAGCCCGATCATCCCGCTGTTCACCCCCAAGCAGGTGGACTTCGTCTCCAGCCGGGTCGGCAACTACCAGTTCCACAAGCAGTTCTTCATGCTCATCTCCCAGCTCTGGGTCAAGTAGATGAGCACGGTGAACGGGGCCGGACCCATCCCCGTCGTCGCCGCCCCGGTCCGGCCCGGTGCCGGTCCGTGGCGGCAGGCCGCCACCCGGATCCTGCGCAACCGCTCGGCGATGGCCGCAGGGGCCGGGCTGCTGCTCATCGTGCTCGTCTGCCTGCTGGCCCCGGTCTACGCGGGCTCGATCGCGCACACCGACCCGTTCGTCTCCAACGTCTCCGGCACCACGGTCGTGGGCGGCCAGGAGGTCCAGGTCCTGCAGCAGAGCACCGAGGGCCTCGGCCTCGGCGTCACCCCGATCGGCCCCACCGGCGACCCCGGCCACTACCTGCTCGGCGCCGACAACCAGGGCCGCGACGTCATGGCCAGGATCCTGTACGGCGGGCGCAACAGCCTGCTGATCGGCGTCTCCTCGGCGCTGCTGTGCTGCGCGCTGGCGACGGTCCTCGGCGTGGTCGCCGGATACTTCGGCGGCTGGATCGACGCCGTGCTCTCCCGCCTCTTCGACGTCGTCTGGGCCTTCCCGGTCTACCTGCTGGCCATCTGCCTGTCGGTCGTGCTGCTGACCAGCGGCCTGCACCTGGGACCCGTCCACATCGACGCGGGCAGTCTCGCGCTGCCGGTCGTCATCATCGCGCTCATCTACGTCCCCTACGTGGCCAGGCCGCTGCGGGGCCAGGTGATGGCGCTGCGCGGCAAGGAGTTCCTGCACGCCGCCGTCGGACTGGGAGCGAGCGACCTGCGGATCATGCGCCGCGAGGTCCTGCCGAACGTCCTGCCGACCGTGGTGGTCTTCCTGCCGCTGATGACCGCGCTCAACATGCTCACCGAGTCGGCGCTGTCGTTCCTGTCGGTCGGCGTCCAGTCGCCCGACGCGAGCTGGGGCACGATCATCAACGACGGCCTGGCCCTGCTCTACACCCGGCCGATGATCACGATCGCGGCCGGACTGTCCGTCGCGCTGACCGCGGTCGCGCTCAACGTGTTCGGCGACGGCGTGCGCGACGCGCTCGACCCGAACGCCCGGCTGCGGGGAGGCGCCTGATGGCCGGATACGTCCTGCGGCGGCTCGGCGCCGCGGTGCTCGTCCTGTTCGCGATCAGCGTGCTGGTCTTCCTGATCTTCTTCGCCACCCCCGGCGTGGACCCGGCGGCCCGCATCGCGGGCAAGAACGCCGACCCGGCCACGCTGGCGCAGGTACGCGCGTCGTTCGGCTTCGACCGGCCGCTGCCCGTGCAGTACCTGATGATGATGAAGCACCTGTTCGTCAGCCATGACCTGACCTCGTTCGTGAACCGGGGCACGCTGGTGATCCCGCAGATCATGGCCGCGGTCCCGGTCACGCTCTCGCTCGTCGTGGGCGCGGCGGTGATCTGGATGGTGCTGGGTGTGGCGATGGGCACTCTCGCCGGGGCCATGCGCGGCACCCTGGTCGACCCGCTGGTCATGCTGCTGGGCGTCTTCGGCGTCTCGCTGCCGGTCTACTGGCTGGGCGAGGTGGTCAACCTGATCACCCAGAAGGAGCTGCACGGGTCGGTCTTCTCGTGGGTGCCGCCGCTCGGCTACGTGCCGTTCTCGCAGAGCCCCGGGCAGTGGGCGCTGCACCTGCTGCTGCCCTGGCTCACCCTGGCCCTGCTGTACGCGGGAATCTACGCCAGGCTGCTGCGCGGCGAGCTGATCCAGGCGCTGAACGAGGACTACGTGCGCACCGCCCGCGCCAAGGGCCTGTCGGAGCGGCGCATTCTGATCAGGCACGCCCTGCGCTGCTCGCTGATCCCGATCGTGTCGCTGTTCGGACTGGACTTCGGCGCCCTCGTCGGCGGCGCGGCGCTGCTGACCGAGGTGGTCTTCGGCCTGCCGGGCGTCGGCAAGCTCACCTACCAGGCGCTGCAGAACCTCGACCTGCCCGTGATCATGGGCACGGTCCTCTACGCCGCCTTCTTCGTCGTGCTGGCCAACGCCGTGGTGGACGTCCTGTACGCCCGGCTCGACCCGAGGGTGCGCCGTGCCTGACCGATCCCTTTCCGAACCGCCCGTCGAGCCCCTTCTCGAAGTCAGCGACCTGCGGGTGCGTTTCCGCTCCGGCACGGGCCACTTCACCGCCGTCGACGGCCTGTCGTTCTCGGTACGGCCGGGCGAGGTGCTGGGCGTGGTGGGGGAGTCGGGCTCGGGCAAGAGCGTGTCGATGCTCGGCGTGCTCCGCCTGATCCGCACCCCTAATGCCGAGATTTCCGGGAAAGTAATCTTTCGAGGGCGGGATCTGCTGGCCCTGAAGGACCGGGAGATGCGGGCCGTGCGGGGCCGGGAGATCGCCATGATCTTCCAGGACCCGATGACCGCCCTCACCCCCGTCTACACGGTCGGCTGGCAGATCGCCGAGCAGATCCGCGCCCACGAAAGGATCTCCAGGAAGGCCGCCCGCGACCGCGCGGTCCGGCTGCTCGACGAGGTCGGCATCCCGGCCCCCGGCAAGCGGGTCGACTCCTACCCGCACGAGTTCTCCGGCGGCATGCGCCAGCGCGTGGTCATCGCCATGGCGCTGTCGTGCAACCCCGGGCTGCTGATCGCCGACGAGCCCACCACCGCGCTCGACGTCACCACCCAGGCGCAGATCCTGGACCTGATGCGGCGCCTGCGCGCCGACCACGGCTCGGCCATCGTCATGATCACCCACGACATGGGCGTGGTCTCCGAGATCGCGGACGAGGTCCTGGTCATGTACGGCGGGCGCGCGGTCGAGCGCGGCCCCCGCGGGGACGTCTTCCGCACTCCCCGCCATCCCTACACCTGGGGCCTGCTCGACTCGGTGCCCCGGGTGGGCGGACCGCGCGTCCGGCGGCTGCCCACGATCCCGGGCACCCCCGGAGCCTCGGGCGGCGGCGGCTGTCCCTTCGCCGGCCGCTGCTCCCACCGGCACGCGGCCTGCGACGAGGTCCCCCCGCTCACCGGCGGCGCCGGTCACCTGGACGCCTGCCGGCTACCCGGGGAGGACCGGGAGCGGATCCGGCGTGGTGACCGGAGCGCCCCGGAGACGACCCCGGCACGACGGACCGCCCACGCGGCGGATGAGGAGCGGTGAGCGACCCGTGAACACAGCGGACACGACGATGAGCACCCTGCTCAGGGCCACCGATGTGGTCAAGCACTTCAAGGCGCGCGGCGGCCGCGGCGTGCAGGCCGTCAACGGGGTCTCGCTGGAGGTCCGGACCGGGGAGACCCTCGGCGTGGTCGGCGAGTCCGGGTGCGGCAAGTCCACGCTCGGCCGCTGCCTGGTCCGGCTGACCGACGTCACCGCCGGCCGGGTGGAGTTCGACGGGCAGGACATCACCGCCCTGTCCCGGCGCGCCCTCCGCCCGGTCCGCAAGGGCCTGCAGCTCGTCTTCCAGGACCCCTACGCCTCGCTCAACCCGCGCCGCACGGCCGGCGACGCGGTCGCCGAGCCGCTCAGGATCCACGGCCACGGCGACGCCGCCGCGGTCAGGAGGCGGGTCGGCGAGCTGTTCGACCTGGTCGGGCTGGCCAGGACCCACCTGGACCGCTATCCGCACGAGTTCTCCGGCGGCCAGCGCCAGCGGATCGGCATCGCCCGGGCCATCGCCCTGTCGCCCAAGCTCGTGGTGGCCGACGAACCGGTCTCGGCGCTCGACGTGTCGGTGCAGGCGCAGGTGCTCAACCTCTTCGCGGACCTGCAGGACGAGCTCGGGCTCACCTACGTCTTCATCGCGCACGACCTGGGCGTGGTGCGGCACGTGTCGGACCGGATCGCGGTGATGTATCTGGGGGAGATCGTCGAGGTGGCCGAGGCCGAGGCGCTGTACGCCGCGCCCTCGCATCCCTACACCCACGCGCTGCTGTCGGCGGTCCCGGAGATCGACGACGGGTCCGGGGCGCCGCGCCGCGAGCGCGTCGTGCTGACCGGTGACGTGCCCAGCCCGATCGACCGGCCCACGGGGTGCTCCTTCCATCCCCGCTGCCCGATCGCCCAGGAGCGCTGCCGTACCGAACGTCCCGCGCTGGGCCGCGTCGGGGGACGTCAGGTGGCCTGTCACTTTCCAATGAGCTCCCCGATTGGAGAGATGGCGGCCAAGCATGGCAGGCTTTAGGGGTCGATCCGCTACAAGGGGAAGAGGCTGCGGTGCGAGGCTGGCACGGATTGGACGACGTGCCCGAAGACTGGGGCAGGTCCGTCATCACGATCGGCGTCTTCGACGGGGTTCACCGCGGCCACCAGCAGATGGTGGCCCGTGCCGTCGAGATGGCCGACGAGCTCGGGCTGCTCTCGGTCGTGGTGACCTTCGACCCGCATCCGGAGGAGGTGGTGCGGCCCGGCACGCACCCGCCCCGGCTGACGACGGCCCGGCACCGCACCGAGCTGCTCGCCGCGCTCGGCGTGGACGCGGTGTGCGTGCTGCCGTTCACGCTGGAGTTCTCCCGGATGACCCCGGACGAGTTCGTGCAGACCGTGCTGGTCGACCGGCTCCACGCGGGCGGGGTCGTGGTGGGCGAGAACTTCCGCTTCGGGCACAAGGCGTCCGGTGACGTCGAGACGTTGCAGACCCTCGGCGAGAAATACGACTTCGTGGCGGAGGCGGTCCCGCTGGTGAGCAACGGGGAGACCATCTCCTCCACCCTCATCCGCGAGCGGCTCGCCGCCGGGGACATGGAGGCCGTCGCCGCGGCGCTGGGCCGCCCGCACCGGGTCGAGGGCGTGGTCGTCCGCGGCTACCAGCGCGGCCGCCAGCTGGGCTTCCCGACGGCCAACATGGAGTCCCCCGACTTCACCGCGATCCCCGCCGACGGCGTCTACGCCGGCTGGCTGCAGGGCATCTCGACGGGCAACCTGCCGGCCGTCTACGGCGGCGAGCGCTGGCCCGCGGCCATCTCGGTGGGCACCAACCCCACCTTCGAGGGGGTGCCGCGCACCGTCGAGGCCTACGCGCTCGACCGTGACGACCTCGACCTCTACGGCGCCCACATGGCCGTGGACTTCGGGCCCCGGCTCCGTGGCAACGTCAGGTTCGACTCGGTCGAGGCGCTCATCGACCAGATACGCGCCGACGTCGACGAGGCCCGCCGCCTCACCTCCTGAACCCGCGGCCCCGCCCGGACGGGCCGTCCCTCCGCGCCCGGGGCCGGAGGCGGCTCAGCCGGTGGGCGCCGGGGCGTCAGCCGGTGGGCGCGGGGGCGGCTCCGAGCGCCTGCCGGGCGTAGGCCAGGGCGTGGGCGGCGGCGCCCTCCCGGCTCACCCCGGGCACGCCGATCACGATCTGGGTGCTGAAGCCGTCCAGCATGGCGCGGAGCCGTACCGAGAAGGACTCCAGGTCGACGCCGGCGAACTCGCCCCCGCGCGCGCCCTGCTCCAGCAGCGCGACCAGGTCGCGGTGCCAGCCCAGGTCGATCTCCACCTGGCCCTCGCGCAGCGCGGGCACCGCCGGGGTGCGGCTCCAGACGTCCACCCAGAGCAGCCAGCGCGGGTCGCCCGCCCCCTCCGGCAGGTAGATCGACACGTAGTCGTCGAGCCGCTCCAGCGCGCTGCCTCCCGCGGCGAGCAGCGTCGCCCTGGACCTCGTGTGCCTGTCCTCGCTCCAGCGCAGGGTCTCCAGCAGGACCTGGTCCTTGCTGCCGAAGTAGTAGAGGACATGGCCGCCGCTGGTGCCCAGCCGCCGGGCCAGCGCCGCCATCGTCAGCTCGGCCAGCCCGTGTTCGGTGATCGCCTCCATCGCCGCTTCGAGCATCTGCTCGCGTGGACGTTCCAGCCGCCGTCGTGCCATTTCGCCTCGTTCCGGTAAAGGGTCCTGGCGCACTCTTGACGTCCGACTGTACGGCAGTGCATTTTGAATGACATTCAAATATTTGAATGCCGTTCAAATGATCGCCATGTGAGGAATGTCCCCCGTGCTCAAGCAACAAGTGGCACCCTCCCTGCCCCGGGTGCTAGGCCTCTTCGGCGCGGTCATGCTGACCCTGTCGTGCATCACGCCCACCTCGTCGCTGTTCATCATCGTCCCCGAGGTTCTCGCAGGTCAGGGAAGCGGAGCGGTCATCGCGCTCGTCGCCGGCCTGGTGGTCTCGGTCGGCATCGCCTTCTGCTACGCCGAGCTGGGCACGCTCGCGCCGAGCTCCGGCGGCGAGTACGCCATGGTCACCACGCTTCTGGGACGTTTCGCCGGCTGGCTCACCTTCGGCCTGTCGGCCGTCCTGCTGATCATCATTCCGCCGATCATCGCGCTGGGGACCGCCGACTACCTCTCCGACCTGTTCGCCGTGGACCGCTCGCTGGCCGGCGCGGTCGTCATGCTGCTGGCCACCCTGTTCGCGGTGCTCGACGTGCGCTCCAACGCCTTCATCACCGGCGTCTTCCTGGCCATCGAGGTGGTCGCCGCCATGGTGGTCGCCGGGCTCGGCTTCGCCCATGCCCAGCGTGACGTGTCGGTGCTCGTCTCCCCGGTGGTGCCGGACGGCCAGGGCGGCCTGTCGGCGTTCTCCCTGGCGATCCTGATGGCCGGGCTCACCGTCACGATGTTCTCCTTCAACGGCTTCGGGTCCGCCGTCTACCTCACCGAGGAGATCAAGCAGCCGCGCCGGAACGTGCCGCGCACGGTCTTCTGGGCGCTCGGCCTGGCCGGGGTCGTCATCATCGTGCCCACGGCGGCCGCCGTGCTCGGCGTCGGCTCGCTCGGCGACCTGGTCGACGGCACCTTCCCCGACTACGTGCGGGCCTGGGCCGGCCCCGGCTTCGCGGTCTTCATCAACCTGGGCATCGCCATCGCCATCCTGAACGCGGTGCTGGTCATGGCCCTGCAGAACGGCCGGGTCATCTTCGCCTCCGGCCGCGACCGGGCCTGGCCCGAGCCGGTCAACCGGGCCCTGACCAGGCTCCACCCCCGGTGGGGATCCCCCTGGGTGAGCACCCTGGCCATCGGCCTGCCCGGCGCGCTCATGGCCGCGCTGTTCGACATCGAGGGGCTGCTCGGGGTGACGTCGGTCGTCCTGACGGTCGTCTCCCTGCTGATCGCGGTGGCGGCGCTGCGCGCCCGGTCGGCCGGGCACCGCGAGGTCGCCGCGTGGCGGATGCCGCTGTGGCCGGCGATCCCGGTCGCGGTGGTCGCCGCCCTGGCCTACGCCCTGGCCGAGCAGTCGTGGGTCGACCTGGCCATCGCGGGTGTCATCGTGGCGCTCTTCACCGCCTACTACCTGCTCTACCTGCGCCCCCGCCCGCTGACCCGCTGGGTCGTGACGACCACCGAGGACTGAGCGATGAACGACCTGGTCGTGCGGAACGCCCGCATCCACACCGTCGACCCCGCGCTGCCGCGGGCGCAGGCGCTGGCCGTACGGGACGGACGGATCACCTGGGTGGGGGCCGACGCCGACGCCCCCGCCGCCGCCGAGACGCTCGACGCCGGCGGCCGGCTGGTCCTGCCCGGTTTCGTGGACGCGCACAACCACGTCCGGCTGGGCTCGGACGAGGCGTGCGTCCAGCTCGCCGGCGCCCGCTCGCTGGAGGAGATCGGCCGGCGGATCGCGCGGTGGCGGCGGGCCAACCCGCAGGCCCGGTGGATCGAGTGCGAGGCGTTCGAGTACTCCGCCGTCCCCGGCGGCCGGATGCCCCGCGCCGCCGACCTGGACCCGCTCACCGAGGGCCTGCCCGCCTTCGTGTTCAGCTACGACGTGCACACCATGTGGCTGAACACCGCCGCGATGCGCGCGCTCGGCGTCGACCGCGACCACACGGACCTGCCGTTCGGCGTGGCCCAGACCGACGGGTCGGGAGAGCCGACCGGATTCGTCACCGAGTTCGCGGTGCGCGGGCTCTCCCACGCCGGGCAGCGGGCGCTGGCCGATCTCGGCGTGCCGTGGGCCGGCCAGGACCGCGCCTACCCCCGCCTGCTGGCCAGCCTCGACATGGCCACCGCCCTGGGCGTCACCACGATCGTCGAACCGCAGAACTCGCTGGACGACCTGGCCCTGTTCCGGCGGGCCAGGGCCGAGGGGCGGCTCCGCTCCCGGGTGATCGCGGCGCTGTTCCACCCCCGCGGGACGGACGAGGCGGACCTGGCGGACTTCGCCGCCGCGGCGGCCGAGCACGACGACGAGTGGTTCCGGGTCGGGCCCCTCAAGCTCTACATCGACGACGTGGTGGAGCCGCACACCGCCGCGCTCCTGGAGCCCTACTGCGGGCACTCGCACCGCGGCGAGACCTTCTACCCGCCGGAGGAGTTCGCCGGCCTGCTGGCCAAGCTGGACGCCGCGGGCTTCCAGGCGTTCGTGCACGCCACCGGCGACCGGGGCATCCGCACCGTGCTGGACGCCGTCGAGCACGCCTTCCGGGTCAACGGCCGCCGCGACGCCCGCCACCAGGTCGTCCACGTGGAGTGCCTCGACCCGGCCGACGTGCCGCGCTTCGCCTCGCTGGGCGTGGTGGCCTGCATGCAGCCCCGGCACTGCTCGCCCGACATCGCCGGTCCCGGCCACGACTGGGCCTCGGCGGTCGGCCCGGAGCGGTGGGGCAAGGCCTGGCCGATGCGCTCGCTGCACGAGGCGGGAGCGGTGCTGGCCTTCTCCAGCGACTGGAACGTGGCCGAGATGGACCCGATGATCGGCATCTACACCGCCGTCACCCGGCAGGGCCTCGCCGGCGGCCCGGCCTGGATGCCGCAGGAGTGCGTGGATCTGGAGACCGCCGTCCGCGCCTACACCCTCGGCTCGGCCTACGCCAATTTCTGCGACCACGACCGGGGCTCGCTGACCGCGGGCAAGCTCGCCGACCTGGTGATCCTGTCCGAGGACCTCTTCGAGATCCCGGCCGCCCGCATCCCCGAGGTCCGGGCCGAGACGGTGATCGTCGACGGCCGGACCGTCCACCGGAGGGGCTGAGGCCCCGGCGCTCCCGTGGATGTGCGATGACGGGAGGGCTGATGGTAACCTGGCATGTCAGCTCTGTAACCGGCGGTGTCACAGCCCCGGCGCTGATCCCGCCACGGCGACTGTAGGCACGCACGGTCGCTCGGGCATCTTGTACATCACGCGTGCCCGTAGGAGTCCAAGGAGAGACGTGTCGCTCGACACCGCCGCCAAGAAGCAGATCATCGGTGAGTACGCCAAGGGTGAGACCGACACCGGTTCCCCCGAGGTGCAGATCGCGCTGCTGAGCAAGCGCATCAGCGAGCTCACCGAGCACCTGAAGACGCACAAGCACGACCACCACAGCCGCCGCGGCCTGCTGCTGCTCGTGGGTCGCCGCCGCCGTCTGCTCAAGTACCTGCAGAGCAAGGACATCGCGCGCTACCGTTCGCTCATCGAGCGGCTCGGCCTGCGCCGATAGAGTTGTGAGGGAGTGGCGTCCGCGCCGCTCCCTCATCTCATATGGATCTCATATGGGCCGGTGTCGGCGCGTCGCGCCATGCAGACGCCGTCCCAGTGAGCAAACTGAATAGCCGAGACAGTGCCCCGCGTCCGCCAGCAAGCGCGCCCCACGGCGTCGGAGGGCCGGTCCTCGGTAGTGGCCCCCGGTCATCATGGCGTGAGCCGTACGGAACCGGGCGCTTCGATCGAAGACCGGCGCTGCACCTACGGGGAGCCGGCAAGCAGACGACTCAGGCGCGAGACGCGTGCCTGAGTGGGCGCGGGCGACCGAGTTACAAGGAGGTCCCCCGTGGAGGGTGTCCACAGCAGTGAAGCCGTCATCGACAACGGCTCTTTCGGCACGCGTACCATCCGGTTCGAGACCGGCCGGCTCGCACGCCAGGCGGCGGGTTCCGCCGTCGTCTACCTGGACGACGAGACGATGGTCCTGTCCGCGACCACCGCCTCCAAGAATCCCAAGGAGAACCTCGACTTCTTCCCCCTCACGGTGGACGTCGAGGAGCGGATGTACGCCGCGGGCCGCATCCCCGGCTCCTTCTTCCGCCGTGAGGGCCGTCCCTCCGAGGACGCCATCCTCACCTGCCGGCTGATCGACCGGCCGCTGCGCCCGTCGTTCGTCAAGGGGCTGCGCAACGAGATCCAGGTCGTCGCGACCGTCATGGCGCTCAACCCCGACCACCTCTACGACGTGGTCGCGATCAACGCCGCGTCCCTGTCCACCCAGCTCGCCGGGCTGCCCTTCTCCGGCCCGATCGGCGGCGTCCGCGTCGCGCTGATCGAGGGCCAGTGGGTCGCCTTCCCGACCCACGCGGAGCTGGCCAACGCCACCTTCGACATGGTGGTCGCCGGCCGCGTCCTGGAGGACGGCGACGTCGCGATCATGATGGTCGAGGCCGAGTCCACCCGCGACACGCTCAAGCTCGTCGCCGACGGCGCCGTGGCTCCGACCGAGGAGACCGTCGCCCAGGGCCTGGAGGCCTCCAAGCCGTTCATCAAGGTCCTGTGCGAGGCGCAGTCCAAGGTCGCCAAGGTCGCCGCCAAGGAGACCGCCGA
>NZ_JBSFPS010000257.1:0-14081 GCF_053588315.1 Streptosporangium sp. NPDC003464
GAGGCGAGGGCGGCGGCGCCGTTGGCGGTGACGTCGTGCGGGTACTCGGAGCCGGGGCCGACAGCCTGCGGGACCTCAGCGCCGGCGAGGTCGGCACAGTGCTCGGGCTGACCTCCCGGCAGGCCGCCGCCCGGCTCGGCCGGGCCCGCGAGCACCTGGAGAACTCGGCCGCCGCCGTGGTCCTGGCCAGGGTCGGCCGGGCGCACTGCCCGGACCTGTCGGCGATGGTCGACTCGTGGGAGGGGCCGCTCACCACGATGCTGCGCAGGCGGCTGTCCGGTCACATCGGCCGCTGCGAGGTCTGCCTGGAACGGCGGGACCGGCATGTCTCGGCCGGACGGCTGCTCGACATGGTGCCGGTCGCCTTCCCGCCGCTCTCCCTGCGCCGCCGGGTCGTCGAGACCTGCGTCAACCCCGACCTCGCCGGGGTGCGCGCCTCCGTCGTCGAGGCGGGTGACCGTTTCGACCGGGCCGGGTTCCCGGTCGCGGCCGAGCGGCGCGCCAAGTCCTCCCGGCGGCCCCGGGCGAGGCGCGCCGGGGCGGGACGGGCGCGAGAGGAGGGCACCCGACCGCTGCCGGCCCTGGACACGCCGGACAGATCGCGGGCGGTGACCGGACGGCGGGACACGGCCCCGGACACCCGCGGCCACCGGCAGGCGGCCGAGCCCCGGCGGCGCGCACCCGCCCGGCGGACACCGCCCCTCGTCGCGGCCGCCGCGTGCGTGCTGGCGGCCGCCGTGGTCATGATCGTGACAACCGGGCAGGACCTGACCGGCGGACCGGCGCAGCGGGCCGAGGCCGCGCCGGAGCGGGGACCCGCGTTGATCACGCTGGAGCCGGGCCCGGCACCGGGCCCGGCGGAGCCCTCGCCGGTGGATCCGGCCTCCCTCCCGGAGCCGACCCCGGCTCCGGGCAGGACCGCGAAGGCCGTCAAGACCAGGACGCCGCCCCCCATGCCCACGCCCACACCCGGCCCAGCCCGGCGGGCGGCGACCCGGCGCCCGGTCCCCGACCGGCCGCGCGCCACCCGCACGCCCGCCCCGCCACCCCCGGCCGGGCGGCTGGCCGTCTCGTGTCCCACCGACATCGGGGAGGGCGCGGGGCAGATCCGGCTCTCGGCACGCGAGGCCGCGATCTCCTGGTCGGCGACCACCTCGGGCGGGCTGGACGTCCACCCCCGGCAGGGGCGGCTCAAGGCCGGGGCCCGGGCCGTGATCTGGGTCACCGCCGCCGACCCCGCGGAGGGCGGCACGGGGCGGGTCGCGTTCAAGGCCGCCGGGGGCGGCTCCAGCTGCGCGATCTCCTGGGAGGGGCCCGGACCCGAGGAGTCGGATCCGCCCGGCGACCCCGCTCCGCTGCCGACGCCGGCGCCGACCCCCTCCACGGCGCCCAGTGCGGAACCGGAGAAAACATGATCTTTTACTCCGGGTCGGAGGGCTCCTGACTTAACTTTGCAATCCGGTAAACCATGGGCTGCCGCCATGCGTCGGCATTGACTCGCATGCGGAGTGGTTGGTCACATGAATATGCGATCAGCTATTCGATCATCAGCCGGGAGCCGGGGATGCCGACAGGCCGCAAGGTGCTCAAATGGGCGATCAGCCTTGCGTGCGCCACGGGTGCCGCGAGCGCACTCGCCGACATCGAGACCCCACTACGGATGATCTTTACCCCGCTGTTCCTTTTATCGGTCCCCGGGGTCGCCGCGGTAGGACTGTTGCGTGATCGTGACCCTCTTACTGCAATATCAATTGGGGTGGCGGCAAGTCTTCTCGCAAACGTTCTCCTTGCCGCAGCGATGCTGTCTTTTGAATCATGGTCGCCCCGTGCCGGAGTGGCGACGATCGCGGTGCTCGGCGGCTTCACATATGTATTGCGCCTGGTGCACCGGGGAAGCGGAAACCTGCAGACCGAACAGGGGGCCGGGTCAGGGTGAAGATCACTGTTGTGCGCCCGCGGGATCTCGGCGCGGCCGAGTCCCTCCGATGGCGCGAGCTCCAGAGAACCTCCCCCGGCCTCGACAACCCCTTCCTCTCGGTCGAGTTCACCATGGCCATGGGGGCGCTGCGCGACTACGTGAGGGTCGCGGTGATCGAAGACGGCGGCGAGATCACCGGCTTCTTCCCCCACGAACGGCACAGCTTCGGCCTCGGCAGACCGCTGGGCGGCTACCTCACCACCTGCCACGGGCTGATCTCGGTCCCCGAGCTGAAGCTCGACCCGCGGGAGCTGCTCCGCGCCTGCGGGCTGTCGGCCATCGACTTCGACCACCTGGTCGCCGGCCAGCCCACCTTCACCCCCTACGAGACCGACGTACGGCCGGCCCCCGTCATGGATCTCAGCGGCGGTTTCGAGGCCTACGTCGAGCGGGTGCGCGCCGGTTCGGCGAAGAACTACAAGACCGTCCGCTACAAGGAGCGCAAGCTCGGCCGCGAGCAGGGCGAGGTCCGCCTCGAATGGGCCTGCGCCGACGCCGGGACGCTGCGCACGGTCATGAACTGGAAGTCGGACCAGTACCGCCGGACCGGACGGGTCGACCGCTTCGCCCAGCCCTGGATCGTGCGGCTCGCCGAAGAGCTGCACTCGCGGCGATCCGACGACTTCGCCGGCGTGCTCACCATGCTCTACGCCGGAGACACCCCCGTCGCCGGGCACTTCGGGCTGCGTACGGCGGACACCCTGGTGGGCTGGTTCCCCGCCTACGACCCCTCCTTCGCGCGCTACTCCCCCGGGATCATCCACCACCTGCACATGGCCGAACACGCCGCGGGCGCGGGGCTGCGCCGGGTGGACATGGGCAAGGGGGGACGCGAATACAAGGAATGGCTCAGAACCGATGCCCTGATGGTCGCAGAGGCCCGCATTTCGCGCCCCTCTCCCGTGGCCGCCGTCCAGTGGGTGGGCCGGGTCCCCCTCAACAGACTCCGCACCGCCGTAGTGGACAACCCCTCCCTTTTCCGGGCCGCCGACCGGCTGCTCAAGAGTTACGGCAGAGCGAGATCCCTCCTCCTGCCCCGTCCCACCACAGAACAGTCAACCAAGGCACAATAACCACCTTTTTCCCAGCAACCACCTCATTCCCTGTAAGCGCTTTTCCGACATCCTTCACTCCCGACCCACACCCTTCACTCTCCCGACGCAAGGCATCCCTCGATCACAGTCGCGCCGTTCTCACCTCACGCCGGGAGCGGTCGCAACGGAAGGACAGAAGGAATATCCGCCATCATGAATCCCGACACCGTCAGACAGAACGGTAAGCAGCTCGGCGTGTTACGTTCCATGCCGCCTCTTGAGCGGTTCACCCCGCTCACCCCTCACATGGCCATTTCCCCGACCGTCAGCGTCGTCGTGCCCGCGATGAACGAGGCGGAGAACCTCCCGCACGTCTTCGCCACGCTCCCGCAGTGGATAGACGAGATCATCCTCGTCGACGGCAACTCGGTGGACGACACCGTCGCCGTCGCCAGGAGGCTCCGGCCCAACGTGCGGATCGTCACCCAGACCGGCAAGGGCAAGGGCGACGCGCTCGCCGCCGGCTTCGCCGCGTGCACCGGGGACATCATCGTGATGATCGACGCCGACGGATCCACCGACGGCCGCGAGATCATCCACTTCGTCGGCGCCCTGGTCACCGGGGCGGACTTCGTCAAGGGATCCCGCTACGCCGCCGGCGGGGGCAGCGACGACCTGACCTTCAGCCGCCGGGCCGGCAACAAGGTCCTCACCACGCTGGTGAACCTGATCTACGGCACCCGCTACAGCGACCTGTGCTACGGCTACAACGCCTTCTGGGCCCGTCACCTGAAGGCGCTCGACCTCGACTGCGAGGGCTTCGAGGTCGAGACGCTGATGAACATCCGCGCCGCCAAGGCCGGGCTCCGCGTCCACGAGGTGCCCAGCCACGAGCGGTGCCGCATCCACGGCGAGAGCAATCTGCGCGCGGTCCGCGACGGGCTGCGCGTGCTCAGGACCATCATCCGGGAGTGGCGCCAGCGGCCGGCCGCGCCGGTCCCGGAGCCCCAGGCCGCGCCGGCGGCGGATCAGGGCGCGGCGTAGCCATGAGGAGCAGCGTCGTCATATGCGTCTACACCGAGGAGCGCTGGGAGGACATCCGGGCGGCCGTCGCGTCGGTCGAGGGCCAGCGGCGCAGGCCGTACGAGATCATCCTGGTCGTCGACCACAACCCGGACCTGCACCTGAGGCTCAAACAGGAGTATCCCGGCATGACCGTGGTGGCGAACACGCACGAGAAGGGACTGTCCGGCGGCAAGAACACCGGTGCGGCGACCGCCTCGGGCGACATCGTGGCCTATCTCGACGATGACGCGGTCGCGGAGCCTGGCTGGCTGGAGGCTTTGGAGGAGGGCTTCCAGGACCCGACCATCGTGGGGGTGGGCGGGCTGACCAGGCCGCTGTGGGCCACCGGGCACCGTCCCCGGTGGCTGCCGCACGAGTTCGACTGGACCGTGGGGTGCGCCTACCGGGGCATGCCCACCCGGCGGGCCCGGATCCGCAACGTCATGGGCGGCAACGCCGCCTTCCGCAGGGAGGCCGTCGGCGAGATCGGCGGCTTCCACACCGGGATGGGCCGCAGCGTGCAGGGGCGCCGGAGCCGCCCGCTCGGGTGCGAGGAGACCGAGTTCTGCATCCGGCTGTCGCAGCGCCGCCCCGGCTCGGTGATGCTGTTCGAGCCGGACGCGGTGATCGGGCACAAGGTCTCCGCGCAGCGGGCGGGGTTCGCCTACTTCAGGTCGCGCTGCTACGCCGAGGGGCTGTCCAAGGCCCTGGTCGCCTCATGCGTCGGCACCGGCGACGGGCTGTCGAGCGAACGGGCGTACGTGATGAGGACCCTCCCGCTGGGCGTGCTGCGCGGCGTCGGCGAGGCGCTCCGGGGCGACCTGCCGGGCCTCGGCCGGGCCTCGGCCATCGTCGCCGGCCTGGCCTGCACCGCCTGGGGCTACGCGGTGGGCACGGCGCGGCTGAAGCTGGGGCGATCATGATCCGTGTCCCGATCCTGATGTACCACTCGGTGAACGACCATCCGAACGACGAGACCCGGCCGCTGGCGGTCTCACCGGGACGGTTCGCCGAACAGCTCGGCATGCTCCGCGACCGGGGCTTCACCCCGATGACCCTGTCGGACCTGGTCGCGGGGATGCACCGGACGGCGGCGATGCCCGACCGGCCCGTCGCGATCACCTTCGACGACGGATACGCCGACTTCCACAGCCAGGCGCTGCCGATCCTGGCGCGCTTCGGCTGGCCGGCCACGGTCTTCGTGACCAGCGGCTGGGTCCAGGACTCCGGCCCCGTCGCGGCCGGGCGGCGGCCGGCCCCCATGCTGACCTGGAGCCAGGTGCGCGAGGCGGTCTCCTGCGGCATGGAGGTCGGCGGCCACAGCCACAGCCACCCACAACTCGACCAGCTCCCGGACCGGGAGCTCCGCAACGAGCTGCGCACGAACAAGGCCCTGCTCGAAGACCGGCTCGGCCGTCCGGTGGCCACCATGGCCTACCCCTACGGATACTCCAGCGCGCGGGTCCGCCGGGAGGTGCGCAGGGCCGGCTACTGGACCGCCTGCGCGGTGGCCAACGACGCCTTCCGCGAGGGCGACGACCTGCTGGCGCTGCCCCGCCTGACGGTCACCGAGCAGACCTCCATGACCAAGTTCGGCAGCGCGGTCGCCGGACACCGGCTCCCGGTGCTCTACCTGCGTGAACGGGCTCTCACCAAGGGATACGCGCTGGTGCGGCGGACACGTTACGGGCTACGACGGATTCTCTCGACACACACGCCGGGACGGGTAACGGACGGTGACTGACACGGGTCTGTCCGGCGGGACGGCACGAGGGCGGCAGGAGCGGCGGCGGCAGCGGCGCCAGAGCCTGCGCCGAGGCCGGCGGCAGGACCGACGGGGAGCGCCGCGGAGCCTGTGGAGCCGGCTGCCCAGAGACCTGAACGACCCCCTGCTGCGCAACGCCTACTCGCTGATCGTCAACGCGGGGGCCGCCGGAGTGCTCGGCCTGGCCTACTGGACGGTCGCGGTGCGCTTCTACAGCGAGAGCGACTACGGCCGCTCCTCCGCGCTGATCGCCGCGATGCGCCTGCTCGCGGCGCTGACCGCGTTCGGGTTCGTCGGCGCGCTGACCCGTTTCCTGCCCGAGGGCGGCCGGGCGACCGGACGCCTGATCGGCTCCACCTATCTGGTGGGCGGCGGCGCGGCGGTCGTCGCCACCGTGTTCTTCCTGTCCACGCTCGACATGTGGGGCCCCAACTTCAGCGGGCTGGCCGGCCCCGGCCTGGCCGGCTGGTTCCTGCTGTCGGTCTTCCTGTGGTGCGTGTTCACCGTCCAGGACGTGGTGCTCACCGCGCTGGGCAAGGCCACGTGGGTGCCCCTGATCGGGATAGCCGTCGGGGTGACCAAGATCGGGTTGCTGGCCGTGCTGGCCCCGGCCTTCCCCGGCACCGGGATCTTCCTGGCCTGGACGATCCCGGTGGCCGTCACGGTCGTCCCGGTCAGCATCGCGATCTTCGGCAGGCTGGCCCCGCTGGCCGCCGCGCGCAGCGCCCACCGCGCCCCGCCCCGGTCCGGCCGCATCGGCCGCTTCCTCGCCGGCGACTTCCCCGGCACGCTGTTCATCCTGGCCAGCGTCTATCTCATGCCGGTGCTGGTGTTCGCGGGAGTGGACGCGCGGACGGCCGGCTACTACGCCGCGGCGGTCACGCTCGTCGGCGTCTTCGACATGCTGGCGGTCAACATGGCCATCTCGCTGACCATCGAGGGGTCGGGAGATCCCGCGCTGCTGGCCGGCAAGTGCGTGCTGGCGCTCCGGCGGACCATGATGCTCCTGGTCCCCGTGGTGCTGGTGGCCGCGCTGGCCGCGCCGCTCATCCTCCGGCTCGGCTGGGGCCCGTCGTTCGCCGAGCACGGCGCCGACGTGCTGCGGCTGCTCGCCCTGGCGTCGATCCCGCACGCGGTCATCGAGATCTATCTGGGGGTGCTCCGCGCCCGCAGCAGGGCGCGGACCCTGCTCGTGCTCCAGGCGCTGCTGTGCGTCCTGGTCGTGGGGCTGTCGTTCCTCCTCTTCCAGAGACACGGCATCACCGGCGTGGGCCTCGGCACCCTCGCGGCCCAGGTGATCGTCATGCTCGTCGTCGGCCCGGGCCTGGTCAAGGTGGTGCGCGGGGCGCGGACGCCGGCCGTCGAGAGGTCACCGGACGAGACTCCGACGCTGGTGATGATGATCGTCGACGCGCATCCCACCCTGGCCGCCGGGCCCGCCAGGACGTCAACCGCCGAGGCGGCGGAGCCCGCCCGGCCCGGCCTGCCGTGGCCAGTGCGGGCGGGGCGGTGGCTGTCCCCGCTGATCACCGTGGAGGGCCTGGCGGTCGTCGCGCTCGCCGCCGCGGACGGCGGGCCGCCGGTCCTGCCCAGGGCCGTCGCGACGGCCCTGGGCGTCGGGCTGGTGATCGTGGCCTCCGTCGCGGAGCTGGCCATGCGGCGCAGGCGGGTGGTGCTGTGGGCGCAGCTCGTCGCGGTGACCCTGTGCCTGCACGGGACGGAGGCCATGGCCAGCTCGGCCGGGAGCCTCGCCGGGAAGGTGACACAGATCATGGCCACCGGGAAGGCCGCCGGCGGAGACTGGCTCCTCGCCCTGCCCGCCTTCCTCGCCCGCGCCATGGGGCTCACCGATCCCACCCCGCTGCTGGTGTGGGCGCCCGTCGCCGCCGCCGTGGCGGCGCTCGCCCCGGCGCTGCTGGCCGCCAGGGCGGTCCACCGTGACGAGCGGTTCCACTGGCCGGCGGCGATGCTGGTGACGGTCGGGCTCTGGCTGGCGCCGGCCGAGCGCGTCCAGATCTCCCTGCTCTTCCTGCTCGGCCTCTGCGCGCTCGCCCTGACCCTGGCGGCGGCGCGCGGGGCACGGCGGCGTCCCGAGAAGGCCGCGGCCGACGACGGCCGGACGATGAGAACGGCGGCCTAGATGGATGCGACCACCGACGACCTGACGGCCAGACGACGAGAACGGCAGCCTAGATGGATGTGACCACCGACGACCTGGCCGACCTGGCGTTCTGGACGCAGCCCCCGCAGGCCCGGCTCGCGGTCTTCGCCCGGCTGCGGGAGCTTCCGGCACCGAGGTTCTTCGCCGAGCGCCGCGTGCCGTTCCTCCGCTCGGGCACCGGTTTCCACGCCCTGGTCAGACACGCGGACGTGGTGGAGGCCAGCAGGCGTCCCGCGGTGTTCAGCAGCGAGCCCTCGGTGTCTAGCCCACAGCCTCCCGGGTGGGTGCGGCACATCTTCGGCGAGGCGATGGTCGACATGGACGACCCCCGCCACGCCCGGCTCCGGCGGATCGTGGCCCGCGCGTTCACCCCCCGGATGCTGGCCAAGCTGGAGGAGGACCTGCGCAGGACCAGCGCGGAGATCGTCGACGACGTGCTCGCGCACCGCCCCCGCGACTTCGTCGGGGCCGTGGCCGCCCGGCTGCCCATCAACGTCATCTGCGACATGATGGGCATCCCCGGCGATCTCCGGGGTGAGGTGCACCGGCACGTCGACACCTCCACGGAATACTCCGGGGTCCGCTCCGACCTGGTGCGGGCGCTGCGCATGGGGGTGCGCAACGCCTCGGCCCTGATGAGCCTGCAGCGCCTGGTGATCCGCCTCGGGCGGCGGCGCCGGGACGAGCCGTCCGACGACCTGGTCTCCGCCCTGGTCCACGCGAACGTCGACGGTGAGCGGCTGACCGCGCGGGAGCTGGGCTCGTTCTTCACCCTGCTCCTCGTGGCGGGCAACGAGACCACCCGCAACGCGATCGCCCACGGTCTCCATCTGCTCTCCGCCCACCCCGGGCAGCGGGAGCTGCTGCTGTCCGACTACGACCGGCACATCCCCACGGCGATCGAGGAGATCGTCCGCCACGCGACGCCGATCATGCAGTTCCGCCGTACGGTCACCGAGGACTGCGACCTGAACGGCCACGCCTTCCGGCGCGGGGACCGGGTCGCGCTGCTGTATGTCTCGGCCAACCGCGACGGGTCGGTCTTCACCGATCCGGACACCTTCGACATCACCCGCTCGCCCAACCCTCACGTGGGGTTCGGCGGCCCGGGCCCGCATTTCTGCCTCGGCGCCCACCTGGCCAGGCGCGAACTCAACGTGATCTTCCACGAGCTGTTCACCCGGCTCCCCGGCATCCGGGCCGTGGGCGACCCCGAATACCTGCCCTCCAACTTCGACAACGGCATCCAGCGCCTGGGCTTCGACTTCTGAAGGACCGCCCCTCCCGCGAGCCGGAAACCCGCCCCCGACGAAAGGACCCACCGTGGACGACTGGCCGGCGATCACCGTGGTGATTCCGACCCGCAACCGCACCGGACTGCTCAAGGAGACGATCGCCTCGATCCTCAGCCAGGACTACCCGGGCGACCTGACCTGTGTCACCGTCTTCGACCAGAGCCCACCGGACGGATCGTTCGCCGCCGACACCCCGGGCCGCCGCGTCGTGGTGACCGCCAACACCCGCAGCCCCGGGATCGCCGGGGCCCGCAACACCGGCGTGCTGCTGGACGACGGCGAGCTGGTGGCCTTCTGCGACGACACCGACCTGTGGCTGCCGCACAAGCTGCGCTCTCAGGTGACCGCGCTCAGGGCCGGCGGCCACTTCGCGACGTGCGGGATCGAGCTGTTCAACGACGAGACCACCTTCGCCAGGGCGGTGCCCACCCCGACGGTGACCCTGCGGGACCTGCTGCGCAGGCAGCTCCCCTCGATGCATCCCTCCACCTACCTGATGCGCCGCGAGGCGCTGGTCGACGGTTTCGGGCTGGTCAGCGAGGAACTGCCCGGCGGGTACGGCGAGGACTACGAGCTGCTGCTGCGGGCCGCCCGGATCGGGCCGATCACCAACCTGACCGCCACGGGCGTGCGGGTCAGGTTGCACAGCTCCTCCTACTTCTCCTTCGTGGAGTCCAGCGAGACGATCTCCTCGGCGCTCCGCTGGATGCTGGAGCGCCATCCGGATCTCGCGGCGACGCCGGGCGGCTACGCCCAGGTCGCCGGGAAGATCGCCTTCGCCGAGGCCGCCCTGGGGCGCAGCGCGCAGGCCCTGCGCTGGATCGGCCGGACCGTACGGCGGCGCCCCTGGGAGCCCCGCGCCTACCTGGCGCTGGCCGTCACCGCGGGGGTGCCCGCCCGCGCGATCGTCGGCCGGCTGCAGCGGATGGGTCGCGGCATATGAGGATCGACGTCATCCGGCCGGGAGAGCTCGGCACGGCCGAGATCAGCGCCTGGCGCGCGATGCAGCGCGCCACCCCGCGCCTGGCCAACCCCTTCCTCAGCCCCGACTTCGCGATCGCGATGGGCGAGGTCAGCGCCGAGGCCAGGGTCGCGGTCATCTCCGAGGCGAGCGGGCCGACCGGGTTCTTCCCCTTCGAACGGCATCCCGGCGGGACGGGCACCGCCCTGGGCGCCTGGGTGTCGCTCTGCCAGGGGGTGGTCCACGCGCCCGGCGCGGAGTTCGACGCGCGGGCGCTGCTGACGGGCTGCGGGCTGCACGTGTGGGAGTTCGGCTGCATGGTCGACGGGCAGCCGTGGTTCCAGCCGTTCGAGACCCTGCGCCAGGAGGCGGTCGTCCTCGACCTCGCGGACGGCTATCCGGCCTACGTGGAGGGGCTGCGCGAGCGTTCCCCCAAGTTCCTCAAGTCCACCCTCTACAAGGAGCGCAAGCTCGGTCGCGACATCGGCGAGCTCACCTTCGATCTCGCGGTCCGCGACGAGGAGTCGTTCCGGCTGCTGCGACGCTGGAAGTCGGAGCAGTATCTGCGGATGGGCCGCCAGGACCGGTTCGGCAGGCCGTGGGTGGTGGAGCTCGCCGAGCGGCTGCACGCGGTCGACACCGGCGACTTCGCGGGGCCCCTGTCCATGCTCTACTGCGACGGCAGGCCGGTCGCGGGCCACTTCGGCCTGCGCTCGGACACGGTCCTGGTCGGCTGGTTCCCCGCCTACGACCCGGCCTTCGCCAAATACTCCCCCGGCCTGATCCAGCATCTGAGGATGGCCGAGGCGGCCGCGGCGGCCGGGATCCGGTCGATGGACCTGGGGATCGGGACCGGCTCCGAGTACAAGGAGGCGCTGCGCAGCCGGGGCGAGCCGGTGACGGAGGGCTGCGTGCGGCGGCGGTCGGCCGGCGCGGCGGCGCACTGGCTGCGCAGCGCACCGGTCCGGCGGGTGCGGCAGTTCATCCTCGACAGCCCGGTCCTGTACCGCGCGGCCGACCGCGCCATGAAGCGCTACGGCCACCTGCGAGCCCGGATGAGGGCCCGGTAAGCACTGCGCCGGGGGACGGGCCCGCGAGCGCGTGCCGCCGCGGCCTCCCCGGTCGCCTCACCCCGCACTGATCGTGTCGCCACGCCGCTGACCAGGCCAAACGCGTACGCGACCACCGATCCGGGGTGGGGGGCGTAATGTCACAGACAGCGATCTTCCTGTGACGCCGACATTTTTCCCTTATGCGGACCATAGCCATCGATCGCCACGATTCTTGAGAAAAATTAATTTAAAATTCGAACAAGTGATAAGTCGCGATCCATGTTGGCCACAACCGGTCCGCCGGCACCAGACGCCTGGATGATCACATGACTATGCCCGGTAAGAGAAGGCACGCCCGGACGGGCGGCAGATCCTCGACGTCGCGATGGATCCTCATCGGCCTGGCCGGCGTCCTCGTGGTCGCGGTGGGCGTCTACGTGTACACCTCCCCCGGCCGGCAGACCACGGCCGACCGGCCGCCGGTGGTGCCCGGCGCCCAGAACCCACCCGATTCGTGCGCCCCGACCACCGGGCTCGTGCCGCCCTGCGGGGCCTGGTGGGGGATGCACGTGCCACCGGGCCGCGACCGCAAGCTGGTCCCCGACGTGACCGCCATGGAGCAGAAGATCGGCCGCAAGCTCGACATCACCATTAGCTATCACGACATGTCCAACAGCGACGCCGGACGGTTCTTCCGGGGCGACGAGAGCGAGCTGGGCACCGACCGCATCCTGTTCCTGGGCTGGGAGTCGAGCATCTGGGACGAGAACCTCGACATCGCCTGGCGCGACATCGCGGCCGGACACTACGACCAGGCGATCACCGACCAGGCCGCCCGGGTGAAGAGCTACGGCAGGCCCGTCCTGGTCGGCTTCGACGGGGAGAAGGACCGCGACGAGAGCGGGCAGACCTCCGCCGAGTACATCGCGGCCTACAAGCGCATCGTCGACGGCTTCCGGGAGGCCGGCGCGACCAACGCGCTCTGGGTCTGGGGCGTCACCGGCTACTACCCGTTCCGGGACCGGTGGAAGGCCTACTACCCGGGTGACGACTACGTCGACTGGATCAGCTACGACCCCTACAACTTCGCGACCTGCCGCGGCGCCGACTGGCAGGACTTCAAGGAGACCGTGGGGCCGACCTACGAGTGGTTCCAGCAGAACGGCTTCGCCGGCAAGCCCCTGATCCTCGCCGAATACGGGACCGAGAGCCACCGGAGCGACACCTCGGCGCGCGCCGACTGGTACCGCGACATCCCCGAGGCGATGAAGACGATGCCCAACCTCAAGGCGATCATCCAGTGGAACAACACCGACGCCGACAAGTGCGACTTCTCACTCACCGGCCCCGGCGTGCTGGAGGCGTTCGCCGAGGCCGGTAAGGATCCCTATTTCCGGCAGCCCCTGGCCATCCGGCAGCCCCTGGCCGGACAGCCCGCCGGCTGACGGGGGATCACGGCGCCGAGGCCCGTCCGCCCTGCTTCGGCGCCGAGGCGGGGACGAAGAGGAACACCTGGTCGGCGCCGCCGCTGCAGTTGTGCTGGACCAGCTCGGCCCCGACGTCCACGTCGGCCACCCCGCCCAGGACGCCGAGGCACATGCCGCTGTGCACGGGCCGGACCGTGAAGCCCCCGGACACCCGCGCATCGGCCGGCTCCAGGAGGAAGCGCTGGTTGGCGGCCCTCGTGCAGTTCGACGGCCCGACCAGGGCCTCGCCGTAGACGGGGGCCCCGCTCTTGGCGGGCTTGCCGTCGGAGGGCTGGTCGACAGTCAGACAGCCGACGCCCTGGACGGGGTGGTGCCACTCGATCTGGTAGACGTCACGCCCCACGGCAGCCACGTAGGTGTCGGGGGACAGGCCCTGGCAGGAGCGCTGGACGGCCAGCTCCCGGTCGGTGCGGCGGTTGCGCTCGCGTCCCTCTCCCAGGCACAGGTCACGGTCGGCGACGTGGGAGGGGACGATCCGGTACCAGCCGTCGGCGAGCACGGACCCCGGGAAGGTGGAACGCGTGGCCTCCGCCGTCGGAGAACCGGGCGCGGAGGTCCCCGCGGCCGCCGCCATCACCGCGACGCCGATCACGACCAGTGCCGCGACGGCCCCCGCCACCGCGACCATGGGCCGCCGCCACGACCTCGCCCCCGGGGCGGCGGATGCCGGACCGGTGGAGGCCGGAGCGCCAGGCCCCGGACCGTCGGGCCCGGACTCGTCGGGGACCTGGCCGGTGGAGACCGGATCACTGGAGGACGGAGCGGCGGGGGACGGACCGGCGGAGACCGGAGCGGCGGGGGACGGACCGGTGAGGTCCGGCCCTGGGGAGATCGGATCGGCGAGATCCGGACCGGTGGGGACCGGAGCGGCCGGAGCCCACCCGACAAGGACCGAGCCGGCGGATGCCGAATCAATGGAACCCGCGTCAGGAGAGGGCGTATTAGAGGAGGTCGTATTAGGGTAATTCGGTCGCACAGAATCTGAATCAATGGGATACCGCCCGGCGGAATCCTGAGCGACGGAATCCAGGGCGGCGGAGAAAACGCCCGGAGAAACGGACCCGGCGGCCTCGGATTCGGCGGGAATCGATCCGGCGGAGCCGGAGTCGGGGGAATCAGATCCAGTACGGCCGGACAGAGCGGAATCCGTTTCCACGGAGCCCGCCCCGACGGAATCGGTCCCGGAGGCGAACGTCCCGTGCTTACGTTTCGACAGGTCAGGGCATGCGGAGTTAAGCGGTTTCCCGCTTTCGGGATCTTTGCACCCGCACCGTTTCGGATAC
>NZ_JBSFPS010000258.1:0-14054 GCF_053588315.1 Streptosporangium sp. NPDC003464
CGCACCCCAGCGGGACCAGCGCCGCAAGCGAGGCCGGCGGTGAGCGTCCACCTGCTCCTGTCGGCCGGGCGCGGCCCGCAGGAGTGCGCCTGGGCACTGGCCCGGCTGCTGCGCCGCCTGGAAACCGACGCCACCCGGCAGAACCTGGAAACCCGTCGGGCCCAGACCGTTCCCGGTGACCGGCCCGATACCTACCGATCGGTCCTGATCCAGATATCGGGAGCCGGTGCCGAGGCGTTCGCCGCCTCGTGGACCGGAACCCTGTGCTGGCAGGCCCCCAGCCCATACCGGGCCGGCACGGGCCGGAAGAACTGGTACGTCATCGCCCAACCGTGCCAGGTCGACACCCCGCGCACGACGTTCGCGGAGGCGGACGTCGACATCGTCGCCTGCCGTACCGGCGGCCCCGGCGGTCAACATCGGAACAAGGCCAGCACGGCGGTACGGGCGACCCACCGGCCCTCGGGGATCGTCGTCGTGGTCGACACCGAGCGGCACTTCAGCCTCAACCGCCGCATCGCCATGCGGCTGCTGCGACAGCGTATCGAGGACGGCGACGAGACGGCGGGGCGTGCCGTCACCACCGCCCGCTGGCGCGTCCACGATGAGCTCGTACGCGGCAACCCCACCCGTGTCGAACGTCCGGAAACGCCGAAGCAGGACCTGGCTCCGCAGGAACAGCCGCGTCGACGACCGTGACAGTCCACCCGGCCATGCCCTACCGCGGAAGGAGAATCGCACCCGACGGTATGAGACCCGACAGTATGAGAATCGTCAGAGCAAAAGCACGCACGGTAAGGACTGCCAGCATGATCGCGGTACCCCGGGCCGTGAGCAGCCCAAGGAAGCTCGCCGGGAGTGGACGCGACCGTGGAGGCCCAAGCCTGGAGCACAGGGCCCATGAACACAAGAAGCACTACGGAACGATGAGAACCAGTGAACGCCGGAAGTCCAGCTCAGAACGCCTTCTAAGAGATCACCGCAGGCCAGGCCGCAAGGTGGATCAGATCTCGATGTTCTGAGTTATCACCGCTCGCCTGCAGCGAAGCCATCCCAGAAATGTGGGTGGCGACGCAGCGTCTTGAGACCGAGCCGTTCCTGCGGCACACGCAGGCGGGTGGAGAGCAGCTCGACCGCCCGCGGGCGTAACGCCGGAGGCAGCCAGGAGCAGACCGTGGGGTAGTCGGTGCTGGTGCGCTGGTTGCTGGCATCGTTGCTCCGCCAGCGTGACGGTCCATCCAGGAGAAACCGGTAACAGGAAGAAGCCGGACGCAACATCGGAAGTCCTGCGGCGGCAGCTTGCGCGGCGGCATTGGCTGCGGTGAGAAGCCCGGCGAGGTCGAGATCTCCGAAGTAATGCACGACGTTGGGAGCCGGTTCGAGCAAGGGGATGCTCAGGACGCTTTGCACGAAGCCGTTCCCATGGCCCCAGCCGAGGTGCAGGTCGGGTCTCGCCGCTGGATCTAGGTCGCGCAGGGCGGTGAGAAAGGACGTGTAGGTGGCGCGGTTCTCCAGCACGAGCAGTCCGGTAGGTCCGGCGCCCGGCACGTGCTGGGATACGAACGGCAAGGCGGGCGGGAAGCAGGCCAGTAGCTCCAGGGTGAGAGCACCGGAGGTGAAGAGCCGGTTGTTCAGGTAGCCGTCGATGGCCTTCTCGTCGTCGAAGAGTTCCAGGGAGCGTTCCTGGACGGGGACGAACTCGGGGGAGGGATCGTCGCGGATCCAGGTGGCGATTCGATCGAGGACCTTCCGTTCGTCGGCTCTGGTGGCGATGGCCCCGGCGGCTTCGAGCAGATGAGGCCACACACGCGGAGAATGAGACGGGCGCATGACGGTCAGCGGTTCGACGCGCATGACCCAGAACGGGATGGCGGGAACGGTTCGACGATCCCAGCCGGTAGCCGATCTCGGCGCCGGCAGCGTGATCCTCTCAGCATTCTCGAGTTCGCCGAGGGCGCTACGGAATCTGGCCAGTCCCTCAGCATCGCCGACCAACCCAGGATCGAACCTGCTGGCCTCATCGAATAGATCGGTCACGGGGATCCGTTTGCCGCGGAACCGGATGACGAGCCGGGCGAGCTCGGCGGCGAGCGGTGACATCGGCTGGTTCATTCGGCGCTGTCCCACGGGTGGTCGGTGTGCGCGACGCGGATGCCGGTGACATAACTGGCTTCGGGGACGATGTAGCGGCGGTTGTGGGTGCGTCCTTCCCGGTTGTCGAGCCGGATGACGTTGGGGAACTGGATCACGGCAGCCGGGTCCTTCACTCCGGTGGTGTAGATGAGCTGGACGCCGTGTGAGGCGGCGACATCGCGCTGCAGCCGTATCAAGGAGGCGGATGAAGCCCGGCCGATGGGATTGTCGAGTAGCAAGACCCCTCCGGAACGTCCCTTGCGGCCGGTGTGCGCAGCGCGTAGCGCGGCGAGGGTGCAATAAAGCGCGACGCATACAGTCAGCTTCTCGCCGCCGCTCCACTTGGCGAGGCGGCTGATGTCCTCGGTGGTCCCGGTGGTATCGTCGCTGGGTTTGAGGACCTTGACGGTGAAACCTCGAGGTCCTGCGGCTTCGTGAACGGCGGCCTTCAACAGCGGCATGCCTTCGGGCTTGAGCCCCTTCTCCACGAGCCTGTCGATGACTCTCTCGGCGTAGACGACTAGGTCGGCGTCACCGGGCCGGTCAAAGCTGATCCGCAGGACCTTCTTGTCGGCCCACGACCCGGAGCCGGTCTTCATGTGGGAGGCGCGCTCTGCTTTGCCAAGCATGTCAAGGCTGTCCTTCACCAGGTGCGCGAGCGCCTCGCTGAGGATGGCCTGGTCCTGGGCGATGGCACCGAGTTCGCCGGCCAGGGTCTGCGCCCGCAGCCGCAGTTTGCCGCCCAGCTCGTCGGCGTGCGGGCCGAGAAGCGCGGGCGGATCGTTCGCCACTCGGTCCTTCATTGGCCCGGAGATCCCCGTAAAGCGAGCGGCCGTGCGCCGGAGCCGGTCCATGGACGTGTTGAGGCCGACCTCGGTGCCGGTGAGGGTCTTGGCCGCGGTGCTCACCATATCCCTGGCCTGCCGGGATCGGGTGCGCGCCGTGTCCTCGTCTTCGGCGAACGGCTCCGCGAGCTGCTCGCCCGGATCCGGGAGTGATTCCAGGAGCGTGCCGAGGAGCGTCTTGCGGTGCTCGGCTTGCGAAGTCTGCTGCTCGACGCCGTTGATGAGGCCTTCGGCCTGGGTGAGCCGTTCCTGCGCCCCCTGGTTGCGGAGCTCCTGCTCGGCGGCGAGGGCATCGGCTTCCTGGGAACTGGTCGGGACGACGGGTAGGGTACGGCGTGGCGGCTGCCGATAGACCCGTTCGATCGCCTCGAGTTCGGAACCACGTTGTTTCACCTGATTCCTGGCCGCGCCGCGTTCGTCGGTCGCCGCTTCCGAATCCTGCTGGGCGCGGGCGAGGGCGGCGGCTCGAAGATGCGGCTCTTGGCCTTCGGGGGAGGCAAGTAATCGCCCGGCGGTGGCGCGATCGGCGGCAGGCCGTTGCATGACTTCGCGCTTGGCGTCGGCGACTTGCCGGGCGAGGCCCTGCACCCGGTCAGCCAGCACCGATTGGGCGGCACGGATTTCCAGTGCCTTGAGTGCGTCTTGCTGGCAGCGGCGCAGAGCATCCAGAGGTGTGGCCGGATCCCCATGCACGTCCAGTGGATCGGTCGTGGTGTCGGGAAGGCTGTCGCGCTCTGACCGGTAGTCAGCCGCTCTGCGGCGTTCGGTTTCAGCGGTGACCTCCCACTGCTTGGTCTCAAGGAGGGCTTGCCGGGCGTCGGCGTTGTGCTGGCGGGCGCGACGGTCCGCGTCGGCGCCGCGCTCTTGCGCGGCTGTCAGCTGCTCGCGCCAGCCGTCTGCATCGGCCAAGACGAGGGCGAACTCCTCAAGCCAGTCGATGGTGGCGTTCGCTTTGCGAAGATCAGTGTTGAGCATGTCACGAAGGGCATCGTCCAGCCGGTCGCCGTCATCGAGGCCTTGAAGCTCTACTCTGTTGTCCTCCTGCTCGTCGTCGATGGCCTGCAGCTTGCGGTCGAGCCGATCGATCTCGTCGCTCAGGATGGCCAGGTGTCCGGCGGGACAGTCGTCGAGGAACTGGGTGATCTGGCGGCGGAGCTCGTCGTCGGCCGCGCGTTGCCGGGCCAGATCCTGGTCCTTGAGGGTGTGGGCGTGGGCGCGTTCCTTGAGCAGCCGGACCGCTGCCTCTGCTTCAGTCTGGTCGACCAAGCCCGGTTGCAGCCGGGTCCAAGCCGCGGCGGCTAGAGAGTCCGCCGACACCATCCCGCCCCGGACCAGGACGTCTGCGGCTTCGGCGGAGTAGACCCCGATGAGCGAGGTTGTGACAGTTGCACAGGAGTCCAAGGCCTGGATCGCGTCGGCGACCCGGCTGGTCGGGACCACCACTCCACAACCGAGCCGGGCGATCTCAGGCAGGTTCAGTGCAGTCATCAGGTGGTGAGCGGGCATGACCGAGCGCAGATGGGCCCAGCCGGTCTGGGCGGGTACGCCAGCGTCGAGGAGCTCGCGTTCGATGCGTTCGGCGTCCAGGCTGGATGGCAGGACCTGGTTGCGTTCCTGCGCCTCGATGCTCCTCCTGTCGGCGTGTTGTTCGGCTCTGCGCAGGATGCGCTCGTCGTCCGCCGTGATGACCGCGTCGCTCAACCGGCGCAGCAGGATCGGCCCCTCGACCCACAGGTCGACGGTCTCATCACCGGCGGTCTCAGCCAGCCCGCGCAGCCGTTCAGAACCGGTCAGCTCAGCCCATTTGGCATCTAGATCGGCGTGCCGCTCGACTGTCTGGGTGCGCGTCGCGTCGGTGGTGCTGTGCTCGCCCGCCAGGGCGGCGTCCCTGTTGGTGATCTCGGTACGGCGGGCACGGCGGTCCTCGCACCGTGACGCCAGTTCCTTGAGCTGCCGATCGACTCCGGCGCGCCCGGTGATCACTATGTCGAGGTGGCTTTGGAGCGGGATGGTGTGGCTGGGCAGGTGACCGCGGGCGACGCCGTCCCTGCGGCGTTGATCGAGAATGTCGAGCTGGGTCTGAGCCTGGGATTCGTCGGTGGTCGCCTGTGTCTTGTCGGTTCGCGCTCGCTCCTCCAGCTCTCCATGTTTCGTGAGGGCCTCCCCCGTGGTCTCCTTCTGCTCGTCGGCCAGGTCAGCCGCGAAATCGGCTTCTTCGGCGAGCGCGTTCAGACGGTTTCGCAGCAGGGCTGCATGCCGGGCGTGTTCTTCGCGGAGTGGGGCGATCTCGGCTTCTTCGGCTGCGGCCAGTATCTCGGCCTGGGCCAAGCGTGACTCCAGTTCGGCGAACGCGGCAAGCTGGACGGTGGTCTCCCAGGCCTGCACCAGAGCTCGTGCTTGGTCGACGTTCTGGCCCGCCTCCTGCTCTTGGGTTTCGGCCTCGGCCAGACGCAGCCTGGCGCCTTCCTTCCGGTACAGGTAGGCCAGGTCGGTGGCCGTGGAGCGATCGTTGTTGGCCGCGGTGCGGGCTTCTGCGAACACCGTCAGTTGTGTTTTCAGGCTCTCCTGGAGCTCTTCTGCGGCGGCGACTGCGGCGGTGAAGGATGCGGCCAGGACCTCCGCGGCGGTGGTGACAGCGGTCAGTTCACCGGCAGCGGCTTGCACATGCTCATAGCTGGCGGCGACGTCGCTCAGATCGTCGGCGACGGCGCTGCAGAAGTCGCGCTCCTCGATCTTCTGCGGCTTGGCCGCCAGCAGGGCCGTGACGCTCGCGAGCCGGGCCGCGACGCTGGTGGCGGCGGCCGGCTGGGTGGCCAGATCCAGCAGGAAGTTGATGAAGTCCTTGGCAGCGGGGAACTTGAACAGGTCTTCCACGCCGCCCTCGACGTGGTTCATCTGCTTCTGTGTACGGAAGATCTCCGGATCCAAATGCCGGTCTAGGAGCGCTTTCGTCCAGACGTGCTGCTTGTCGGTCACCACCAGGTTCGCGTGCCGGGCATGTGGTTTGGCCAGCTCGCGTAGCTCCTCCAGGAACCCGGTCAGCCGCCTGGGGCTTCCCGAAGCGTCGCAGAACGGCAACATGTCCGGCTCCAAAACGCCGGAGACGGCATGGAAGGCGTAGAAGTAGCTGCTCAGCTTGTCCTTAGAGTCGGCGGCCTTCACGGGCTTGCGTAAGTCCGACCATTCATGAACCACACCGGTGACGAGGATTTCCTCCGGGTCACCCAGCAGGGTCCGGCTGGTGTCATGAGGCTGCCATGTCGCGATCACGTGTGAGGTATCGCCCGTGTCGACGTAGTCGGTGAGGCTGCGCTGCACGGTCCTGCCCATGAAGTCGTTGGCGTGCGGCAACAGGAGCGCGTACGTCAGCGACAGGATGCTTGACTTACCTCCGCCGTTGCGCAGCCAGACGACCGAGTCCTGAGGTACGGCGGCGCCGTCGACCGGCGCGGTGAAGTCGAGCGGAAGATCGGTGAATCGGGCGGAACGTTCGCCCACGGTCCGAAACCGCAGCGCCGCGAGCTGATAGGTCATCCGCGGGATTCCTCTCTGCGGTGCAACTCGGCGATGAAACTGTAGGCACGCTCGAGAGCGACCTCCTTAGCGTGCACCCGAAAGCGTTCGGTCAGCGTCCAGGTGTCCTCGGCCGAACTGTCGACACGGGCCATACCCTGTCCTGTCAGCCAGGTCAGGATCGTCTGCACCCAATAGCGGGTGCAGCGGCTGGTCAACTTGCCGGAGCCGCGGCCGGCCTCCCCGTAATGCACCGATGGCAAGGCCAGATAGGTCCGCCAGGCCTCGTCCAGCCCCTCCTCGGGGATGACGTCGCCGGCGGCGTCGTGAGAGCGCAATCGCTCGCACAACTCCCGCAGCCATGCATCAAGGTCCCTGGCTGAGATACGCCGGACGCGGTCGTCGTCGAGCTCCTGCGTACTGGGGTAGGCGAACGCGACCAGGCCGGTGAGAACCAGACCGGCCAACAGCTTGTTCTCCGGCTTTCCCGTGTAGGGCAGGTCGGAGATTCGGAAGGCCAGCGGAGACTCGGGCTCGATACCCAGAATGAGCCCGAAGTCGCCGTCGGACAGAACCCGCGCACCCAAGCCGTGCAAAATCGCGTTCGCAGCGGTCTTGAACTCCAGCTCGGTCCGGTAGCGACTGAGAACCCGCTGGTAGTCGGGGTTGCGGCCGGGCCGCTGAGTCGGCCGGATCGCGAACGACACCAGGAGGCCTATATCGGTGTGGTCGGTGTCGATGAGACTCATGCTGACTTCCTGCTGATCGGGACCGGATTCGCATCGGCGAGGGCATCGGCGTCGGGGGCGACGATGACGTCGTCGCCGTCCCACTCGGGCAGTTGCAACGGTGTGCCGTCAATGTCGACGGCGGTGCGCGTTCCCAGGATGCGGGCCATCAGGTCATCGGCCATCTGGCCGCCTTCATCGTCGGCGTCCTCGGGGGAGAAAGCCCACAACACGGCCAGGTTCAGGACCTCGGCACCCTGCTGGCGGACACGAGGAGATGGGGCTTGGGCATCGTTCAGGCAGGCGTGCAGCAGCCGGGACAGCCGGGCGGGCAGGCCGACGCTCCGCACGGCGCGGATCGCCACATCGACGACCTCTGCCTGGATGAGTGGTGCCGGCAGGTCGGCGAGCTCGGTCTCATCGTCGCCCCGCTCGCCTGCGGCGGTGCCGCCGCTGCGCGTCCACAAGTCGTTGATCAGCCGATAGAGGCGGGGCAGTCGCGGGGTACGGGGGCCCGCCATGTCGATCAGGAACCGCTCGGTTATAGTGCCCGCCTCGGCGCTGCCCAGCTCCAGGACTGGCAGGAGGATCTCCTGCTGCGGATCCGGCAAGTTGACCAACGCGGGCGGGCGGAAGGCTTGGCGTTCCTGCTCCTCCAGGAACACCCCTCGAGCCGCGATGACCCGATGATGCAATGACTCGTGGCGGCGCTGGCATTCCTCCAGCAGCTGAGCGATCCGCACCCCGGACGTAAGAAGCTTCGCCTCGCCGTTCACCAGCGCCTCCCGGACCTTCCCCAGCAGGTGCCGTTCGGTGTTCAGCCGCTCCCTGATGTGCTTGCGAGCAGCCTCCAGGCTGTCCGGTACCGTCGCGGCCCATTCCTCCTCCACGATCCGCAGATCACGGCGCGTTTGCTTTAGCAGCCGGTCCAGCTCTTCCGCGAGGCTGACCGACAGCAGCCGGGCTCGTTCTGCGGACTTCAACGCCGCGTCGAACGCGTTGCGCGCCAGCTGCCGTTCCAGCACCAGCTCCGTGGCGACCTGCTCGTCTTCGACATCGAAGTCGAGGCCGCCGACCAAGGCGTTGATGGCGTCTTTCGTGGCACGGAGCACATTCTCGTCGCGCGACCCATGATCGTGCTCGACCAGGAGGGAGAAGGGGACCTCACGCTGCCGGTGACCGGTTTCATAATCGGAGTAGTCGCTGATGACGTATCGGAAGGGGGCCTGGCCACTCGACCGGTTCAGCAGGGCGTCCACCACGAACATCGCGACGTCCGTGTGCTCGCAGACCGGGCGTTCCGGAGCCGCCACCCTGGACAGCACCGACAGCGCGTCCACCACGTCCTGCCGGGTGGCTTCGAACTCGAAGCCTTGTCGCGCCACGACCAGATCGATGGCGGTTAAGGCCAGAGTGACGATGTCATAGATTCCCTCCGGCCAGTCCCGGCGGTGAGCCGCTTGCGCGGCTTCGATCACCGGGCTGAACCTCAGGAACGCCGCCACGCGTGCGGGAAAAGAGGACTCGTGCACGCTGAGCCCGTCGGAGCCGATGGCGAACACATCCGCCGCAACGGGTCCGCTCCCTGGCTCGTCCGCCTCCTCTAAAAATGGCGTCATAGGCCTCCTTCGACCGTCGCGCCTTGATAAGCCGAGATGGTACGACCTGGCTAGGATAATTTCCGTCCGATTGGCGAACCAGCACGTGCGCTCAGGTGATCAGGTTCGAGGGTAATCGAGGCCTCGGCTTCCTTCGAGCTGGACGTGTCGAGTTCCAGCGAAAGGCGTCATCGCTCCACAATCTTTGATCCAGAAGCCAAACACGTGCGCGATCAAGATCCTCAAGATCAACAAATGGAGTCACTGTCGCGCTTAGTTGGGCCCTCGTATCGCGCTTGGAATTAGCCGCAGGCCGAACTTCTGGTTTGTCGCTGCTACCGGTCGTCTACTGGATGATGTGATCGCCGTAGTCAGCGGCTGACGTGGGGCATGCGCGGGATGATCAAGCTTGCTGTACGAGATCACGACCGTGTTTTTGCAAGTCAGGGCATATGGTGTAGCGACTCCGCTCACTCTCCTGATCCGAAAATCAGGCATTCGCTGGGCACGCGGCAGCGAACCTCATGAGGTGATGCGGAGCGGGGTCGTGCGGGCCGTACTGGTCAGGCGGCAGGTTCGAGAGTGACGCGTAGCCGAGGGCTTCGAGCTCGCGGACGCGGTTGCGCTCCTTTGATCGGAGTTGGTGCGCCGAGCGTAGAAGTCGGCGCCGAGATCGATGAAGTGCGCATCGGGATCGGATAGCAGGTGCCAGATGATGACCAGGATGGAGCGGCCGACCGCGACGATGGCACGCTTCTTGCCCTTACGCCGGAATATCCGTCGGTGGCGCTCGCCCAGGAAGGTGTCGGTACGGCCGATGACGACCGCGGCTTCGCCAAGGGTGCGGGCCAGGTAGCGGTTGCCGTGCCTGGTGGTGTTCTTCCCCTTGCGCTTGCCGGCCGACTATTTCACTCCTGGCGCGAACCTCGTCCAGGAGGTTAGATGCGCAGCGGTGGGGAAGCGGCTCATGTCCAGGCCGATCTCAGCGATGATCGCGTGCGTGGTGATCAGGCCGATCCCTGAAACCTCACCCAGGCGCTCGACAGCAGCAGTGAACGGCGAGATCTGCTGGGTGATCTTGTGATCCAGGGTGGCGATGTCGGCGTTGATGCCATCGACTCGGGCCAACGTGGTGGCCAGCAGGAACGCGTGATGATCGCAGAAGCAGCCGGTGTGGCCGCGGAACCTGAAGGGCCCCTGTGTGGCGGCAACCCGATTGAAGCGCCCTCGGCAAAACCTCTCGCCGCTGGCTCAATCATGGCGGCGATAGCGCTTTGTGCACACCATCCTGCTCACCCGGCTGGGCCATGATCAGCGCACCCGCCGCTACGATTGCTTGATCTTGTGGCTAGTTGTCCAGTTCTTGTAGGTTGTCGTGAAGACCGACTTGTAGATTTCTACATCGGTTATTGGTACATACCAGGCGATTTCGAACTTCTTCGGTCGGTCCTCATTGTCGATGGCGAGCTTGAAGGTGATGTACGAGTCGGCATTCTTCTTGGCGATGTCGCCACCCGTCCATGAGTTGAGTAACTGTCGAAGCGGGCCGTTGGTGTCCTCGATGGCGAGAGTCCCGGAGTAGTTGCGCCCCTTGCGCTTCAACCGGGCGGAGTTGGCGACGACCTCCCGGATGATCGACGGACCAGCCGTACCGGCAACGACAAGCCCATACCAGTCCGGGTTTGCCGAACTTATTCTCTCAATGGGTGATCCATCCGAACCCTGGTTCTTAGGATAGACCGTCTTGCTCAGGATCACATAACGATGGCTAAAACCCTCGTAAGTCGTGATCTTTAGGTCGAGATCATCGTACGCCAGATGGTTCATGAACCGCCCAGTGGCCATTCCGCCAGCATCGCTCTGAGTGAATCCTCCCTCGAAGCTGAACGTCCCGGCCGGGGTGGTCTCCAGGGCGAGCTCGATCGCGGCGGCCAACTCTGTAATCGTGCTCGGTGGCGGGGCTGGTTGGGGCGGCGAAGACTCGGTCTTCACGGCTGTTGTAGCAGTGGGCGTCGATGTGAGGTTTACGCTCGTTGAATTCGGATGGCTGGTCGGGACGGCGACGATGTCGATCTGCTGCTTCCCTTCATCTGTATCGCCTGGTAGCACCTTCAGGGTGATGACCACCGCGAGTCCAACGGCGATTGCGGTCACCGCAACTGTTCGACGCCCCTTTGGGGCTTTCCGTGTCGCAGCCTGTACGGCAGGCCAGCTCAGATCTTCGATGGGAAGAACCCACGTTCGGTCCAACCGAGCCGTGACACTGTCGGACGCCTCGAAACTGTCGATCGCCTGGGTTCCTTGGTGCGCTCGCCAGGCTTCAGCGGTCATGTCCAATAGTTCGTGCGAGGAGGGGCGTGTCTCGGGGAGCTTGGCCAATGCTCTATCGACCAAGCCACGTAGGAGGTCGGGGAGCATAGAGGTGTCGATGGTTTCGTTCAGCACCTTGAGTGCCAAGACTTCCGGGCGCCCGGTCCCGTAAGGCGGAGCGCCGGTGGCCGCGTATACAACCAGCATCGCCCAGCCGTAGATATCGGCGGGCGGCCCGGCTGGTGCGTCGCTGTACTCTTCGGGGCTCACCCATCCTGGCGATCCAACGAGAGTACCGGTGCGGGTCATAACACTCGCGTCAAGCGCGCGGGCGATGCCGAAGTCGACGAGCTTGGGACCGCTCGGCGAAAGGATGACGTTCGACGGCTTGATGTCACGGTGAACCACACCTGCCGTGTGCACGGCCATCAATGCTTCGGCGAGTCCGGCTGCGAGCCCGAACAACGCGTCACCCTGGAGCGTACCGTGAGTTCTGACATGGCTCTCAAGCGTTGGGCCTGGTACGTATTCGGCAGCCAGCCATGGCCGGGCCGCGTTCCCGTCAGAGTTAAGGATTCGCGCAGTGCAGGCGCCGTTGACGCGATCGAGAAGGGAGATCTCCCGAGTGAATCGTGCGCGGAACTCCGAGTCGCTCGCGTATGAGGCATGAATGAGTTTGACGGCTACGCGAACCCCAAGAGCGTCAATGCCTGCAAAGACGACTCCCATACCGCCTGCTCCGAGACGTCCCACCAGGCGATACGGACCAATCTGTGGCGGATCTTCAACGGTGAGCGGTCGGAGAGCAGCGGTTGCCGGCATGTGCTGATTCACCGGGCTCCGTTCAGGAGGGAAGCGCGGCGAGTGCCGGCCAATCGCGGGAAAAGTCCAGAGGTGTTTTATCCCATCCGACTCCCTCGTGTCGAGCGAGAATTATGCACCTTATGGGAAGTTGCTGGATATTTTGCCATACTTGTACCACAAGTCCGAAATTAACCTATTTTGTGTGCGCCTTCATGAGGCTCTAAAATCCACCGGTCACGGGGTGGGAGAGATCCTTATTTGATCCTCCGCGCCTGGTATCTACCGTTGGTGGGCGTCCCTGCGAATTGTTGGGGTGTTGTAAACCAATGAGCCGAGGCGGCTGTCTTCTTGTGGAATGTGTTGCGACGAGAGACATGGTCGAGGAGGGCGTGACGATGGAGTACCGGTTCAATTCACCTCCTGGATGGCCGGTTCCTCCTGTGGGCTGGCGGCCTCCGGAGGGATGGCAGCCGAATCCGTCGTGGCCTCCGGCGCCGCCTGGCTGGGAGTTCTGGGTTCCTATGCAGCCGTCGCCGCCTTCTGTACCTCCGGTTCAGCCGCAGCCCGTTCCAGTTCCCGCTCCTGTCCCCGCGATGCCGGAGCGCAGTAGCGGAGGGCTGTTCGGCGGCAAGAAGAAGCTGGAGGCGGAGAATGCCGAGTTGCGCGCATGGGTCGAGCGGCTGGGTGGCATGGACGCCATGCGCATCTCCGCGATGATCGAGGCGCTGCATGCCGAACACCAGGGACTGCAGACCGCTGTCGGGGATGCCACGCGGCGTCTGCGCGAGGTCGAGCGGCAGATTGTACAGACGGAGGAGACCGCGCTGTTGCAGGAGGCCGGTGTCTACGAGTATCGGCACCCGCTGAGTGACGCGGTGGCCTACAAGGAGCGGCTGGCGCAGGTCAAGGCCCGCATCAAGGAGTTGTCCAAGGACGGCAAGGCGGTGTTGGGCTCTACCAACTGGCAGGTCAACGGGTCAGCGGCTGAGGGGCGCCGGATGGTGCGTGACTTCTCCAAGCTGATGCTGCGTGCCTACAACGCTGAGGCCGATAACTGTGTGCGCACGATGCGCCCGTACAAGCTGCAGTCGGCTGTCGACCGTCTGGAGAAGGCGGTGGAGATGATCGTCAAGCTCGGCAAGACGATGAGTATCCATGTCAGCGGTGACTACCACCGGTTGCGGGTCTATGAGCTGGAGTTGACCGCGGATTACCTGGCGAAGCAGGAGGAGGAGAAGGAGCGTACCCGTGCTCAGCGGGAGCAGCAGCGTGAGGAGGAGGCCGCGCGGCGGGAGTTCGAGCGGGAGAAGGCCAGGCTTCGTAAGGAGGAGGCCCATTACCGCTCCGCGCTGTCGAAGCTGCTGGCTAAGGGGGATGAGGCCGGAGCGGAGGAGCTTAAGGCAAAGCTGGAGGAGATCGGCGCGGCGGTCAGCGACGTCGAGGCACGCGAGGCCAACGTCCGGGCTGGCTACGTGTACGTGATCTCCAATATCGGCGCGTTCGGTGAGAACGTCGTCAAGATCGGCATGACCCGTCGTCTGGAGCCCGAGGACCGTGTACGGGAGCTGGGCGATGCCTCGGTGCCGTTCAAGTTCGACACCCACGCGCTGATCTTCAGTGACGACGCGGTCGGGCTTGAGGGGCGGCTGCATGCCGCGTTGAACGACCGGCGTGTCAACAAGGTCAACCTCCGCCGCGAGTTCTTCCACGCCACGCCCGCCGACGTCAGGGACCTGCTGCAGAAGATCGCGGGCCAGCACCTGCTTGAGTACAGGGATACTCCCGAGGCCCTGGAGTGGCACCAATCGGTTCACGTGAAGGCGACAGCAAGCTGAGCCGAATCGCGTACCTGACCGGAACGCCCCGAGGGCACATCGGGGGCACATTCGCGCGGCTCCGGCCGCTGTGGCGAAGGCGTTGTCCAGCGCCGTCCGTGCCCGCTCGGACGCCTCCGGGACCAGATGCCCGTACAGGTCCACGGTCGTGGTGATGGACCTGTGGCCCGGCCACCGGGACACCTCGGAGATGGGCACCCCCTCGGCGAGCGCCGTACTGGCGAAGGTGCGCCGCAGATCGTGGAACGTCATGTCCACCGGCACCCCGGCCACGAGGATCGCGGGTCC
>NZ_JBSFPS010000259.1:0-14050 GCF_053588315.1 Streptosporangium sp. NPDC003464
CCTCAACGTCGTCTGGGGGGTGATCGGCCTGGCGGCCGTCACCCGGATGGCCAGGACCAGACCCAGGAAGAAGACGGTGAACACCCCATGACCCGGCTGGTCGAACTGAGCCACCCCATCACCGAGGGCATGCGCACCTATCCGGGCGTCCCCGGACCGCGGCTCGGCGCGCACCTGACCAGAGAGGCCTCGCGCGAGGTCTACGCGCCCGGCACCGAGTTCCACATCGGCAGCATCGAGCTGGTCGCCAACACCGGCACCTACCTGGACACCCCGTACCACCGCTACCCCGACGGCGCCGACCTGTCCGGGGTGCCGCTGGAGGCGATCGCCGACCTGCCGGGAGTGGTCGTGCGGGCCGAGGGCCTGCGCTCGGTGGGGCCGGACCGGTTCGCCGGACACGACGTGCGGGGGAAGGCCGTGCTCGTCCAGACCGGCTGGGACCGGCACTTCGGCACCGAGGACTACTTCCACGGCCATCCCTACCTCGAACCCGCGGCGGCCGAGTGGCTCGTGGCCCAGGGCGCGGCACTCGTCGGGATCGACACGCTGAACATCGACGACACCCCGCCACGCGGCGAACGCCCCGCGCACACGCTCCTGCTCGGCGCGGGCATCCCGATCGTGGAGCACATGACCGGCCTGGGCGCGCTCCCCGACACCGGCTTCCGCTTCCACGCCGTCCCGCCGATGGTGGTGGGCATGGGCACCTTCCCGGTCCGCGCCTACGCGGTCGTGAACGGCTAGCCGCGCCGGTCCCGGCGGCGCCCGCGGCCGTCCGCTAGCTGTCCTCCCCCTCCCAGGTCCTGTCCTCCTCCCGCCACGCCTCGTTGCGCTCGGCCGCGGTCTTCAGCGCGTTGGCCGCGGCCTCCCGGGTCTCGTAGGGGCCGAGCCGGTCCTTGTTGGGGCACCCCTCGTCGGGTTCGACCGCCATGTGCTTCAGGCAGAACCACCACTGATCGCTCATGACGGCAATACTGCCCACTGGGAAGCACAACTAGACTGGGGGACCATGACGACACTGCTCCAGCCCGGGCGGATCTCGCCCATCCGCAAGGTCCCCGCCGGCATCGAGCGGCCGGAGTATGTCGGGAAGAAATCCCCGAAGACCGGCGAGTCCGATGTCAAGACACCCGAGATCATCGAGCGGATGCGGATCGCGGGCAAACTGGCCGGCCAGGCGCTCGAGGAGGTCGGCAGGCACGTGGCGCCCGGCGTCACCACCGACGAGCTCGACCGGATCGGCCACGAGTTCCTCTGCGACCACGGCGCCTACCCCAGCACGCTCGGCTACCGGGGCTATCCCAAGTCGCTGTGCACCTCGATCAACGAGGTGATCTGCCACGGCATCCCGGACGACACGGTGCTGCGCGACGGCGACATCGTCAACGTGGACATCACCGCCTTCATCGGCGGCGTGCACGGCGACACCGACGCCACCTTCCTGGTCGGCGACGTGGACGAGGAGTCACGCCTGCTGGTCGAGCGCACCCGTGAGGCCACCGACCGCGCGATCAGGGCCGTCGCGCCCGGCCGTCAGCTCAACGTGGTCGGCCGCGTCATCGAGGCCTACGCCAAGCGGTTCGGCTACGGCGTGATCCGCGACTTCACCGGCCACGGCATCGGCACCACCTTCCACTCCGGCCTGATCGTCCCGCACTACGACGACCCGTCGCTGGCGGTCACCCTGGAGCCCGGCATGACGTTCACCATCGAGCCCATGCTGACCCTCGGCACCATCGACTACGACATCTGGCCCGACGGCTGGACCGCCGTGACCAAGGACCGCAGGCGGACCGCCCAGTTCGAGCACACCATCCTGGTCACCGACACCGGCCGGGAGATCCTGACGCTCCCCTGAGGCCCCGGCCGGGAGCCTCCCGCACGCTGTGCCCCGCCCCCGCCATGGCGGCGCCGCCCCGTCAGCGCCCGCGGGGCACCACCCCGGTGACGGTGGTCCCGCCGCCCTCGACGCCGTTGACGGTGAGCGTGCCGCCGAGACCGGCGAACTCGGCCCGCATGACCGCGACCCCCCGGCCGGCGGCGGGGCCGGAGAAGCCGACGCCGTCGTCGCTCACGGTCATGCGCAGGCCGCCTCGGCCCAGGGTCACGGCGACGGAGACCGCACCGGCCCGGCTGTGCCGCTCGACGTTGGACAGCGCCTCGCCCAGCGTGGCCATGACGGCCCGGGCGGTCCGGGGATCGACGTCGTCACCGGGCAGCGCCCAGATCTCCGCGACGGTCCCGGTGCGCTCGGCCCACTCGGCGAGATGCTCCTCAAGAGCCTGCGCCAGGCTCCGGTCCCCACGCATGCGCACTTCCTCGGACACTGCTCGACCTTCCTGATGCGCAGCCACCGGTCTCACGCCGAGCGTGCGGCCGATAGGTGTCACTGGGCGTGGCGCGCGGCCACCAGACGCCGCACCCACCGCGTGCTCCCCGGACCCCGATCGCCTACAAGGCTACCGGAGGCACCCGAAACGGTGGCGGCGGATAGGCAGCAGTAACCGGCCGGTTACTCGGCGCGCTCCCTCTTGTTGAGCTCGGCCAGGTAGTCGTTGTAGGCGTCGAGCTGCGCGTCACCGCTCCCGCCGGTGCGGGCCGCGGCGGCGTCGGCCCGGCGGTCGGCGCGACGGGCCTTGCGGTCGTCGTCCTGCCACCACTGGAAGGCCAGCGCGAGCAGCACGATCAGCGTCGGGATCTCACCGAAGCCCCAGGCGATGGCGCCGCCGGTCTGCTGGTCGGCGATCGCGGAGGTGCCCCAGGTGCGGCCGAGCTGGTCGTACCACTCGGCGGCGAGGACGGTACCCATGCTCATCAGCGCGATGCCGAAGAACGCGTGGAAGGGCATCGTGACGAACAGCAGCATCAGCCTGGCGTAGTGGGGCAGCTTGTGGGGCGCCGGGTCCACACCGATGATCACCCAGAAGAACAGGGAGCCGCTGAGCAGGAAGTGCACCGTCATGGCGATGTGGCCCAGGTGCTCCTCCATCGCGGCGGCGAACAGCGGGGTGAAGTACAGCGCGTAGGTGGAGGCGACGAAGATCGCGGTGGCGATCGCCGGGTGGGCGACGAAGCTCACGAACCTGCTGTGCAGGATGGTGGTCAGCCACTCGCGCGGGCCCCGGTCGCCCCGCCGGGCGGCGGGTTTGAGCGCGCGCAGCGCCAGCGTGACGGGGGCGCCGAGCACCAGGAAGATCGGCACCAGCATGGACAGCGTCATGTGCTCGGCCATGTGGACGCTGAACAGCACCTTGGCGTAGCGGGCCACGCCGCTCTGGGTGGCGATGACCAGGATCAGCAGGCCGGTGAACCACGCGGCGGTGCGGCCCATGGACCAGGAGTCGCCGCGCCGGGCCAGCCGTATGATCCCGGCGAGATAGAGCCCGCCGAGCAGGGCGATCAGGGTGCCGGAGAACAGGTCGAGCCACCACAGCGAGGCCAGGCCGGCCAGTGAGATCTCCGGCGGCATGGGGTAGCCGAGCAGTTCGAAGGCCCGGTCGGCCGGCAGGAGCGCCGGGGGCGGGGCGGTGCGGGAGAGCGCGACGGCCAGCCCGACGGTCGCGGCCATGACGAGGACCTCGCAGGAGGCGAAGCGGACGAAGACGCCCGGTCCGCCGGCGGCCAGCTCGGGCAGGGTCCGCTTGCGGTGCCACCAGCCGATGGCGCCGAGCGCCGCGAACGCGACGGTCTTGGCCAGCAGCAGCAGGCCGTAGGCGGAGGTGAACAGCTCCGAGAGCGAGGTGAGCCGGGCCAGCACGCTGAACAGGCCCGACAGTCCCACGGCGATGAAGCACCACATCGCCATCGAGGAGAACCGGGCGGCGGCGACCTCCAGGTGCGGCTGGCGCCGCAGCGCGTGGGCGCAGAGCACGGCCAGGCCGCCCACCCAGAGCGCGAGGGCCATCAGGTGCACCGCGACGCCGGTGGTCGCCAGGTCGTGGTTGGGCGAGGAGGAGGAGTGGCCGGTCAGCGCCGGAGGCAGGAGGGTGGCCAGAGCGAGGACGAGCAGGCCGCCGGCCGCGCCGACGGTGATCGCCCCACGGGCGAACAGCGCGATCGCCACCCCGAACAGCACCACCAGGGTGAGCGCGATGCCCTGGGAGACCTGGCTGGCGTAGCTGGTCAGCTCGTTGCCGCCGAGCACGTCGGCGACGGGCAGGCCGAGCGCGTCGGACAGGCTGAACACCATCGTCGCGGCCGCCGCGCCCGCCCAGACGAGCGCCAGCCACGAGGCGGCCTTGGCGTAGACGAGGGCGGACCTGCCGAGCATCCCCTTGTCGCTGGGGAGGAAGACCGCCGCGGCCAGCAGCACGCCCACGGTGAGCACGCCCGCCGCGTCCATCGTCAGCTTGGCCAGGGGCAGCCCCCAGCGGGTGAGCGCGCCCTGGTCGGGCAGTCCGGGGATGATGCGCGGGGTCGCGGCGCCTCCGGCGATCATGGCGATCACCAGCCCGACCACTGCCGCGGCCACGCCCGCCAGGGCGAGCCTCGCCGTCCGGCCGGTCCCCGCCCCCTCGGCCTGGGCGGCCCGCCCCTGCCTGCTCACGGCTGCTTCTTGTTGCGCATGCTGAAGAACAGACCGATGCCGACGCCGGTCACGCCGCCCACGATGAGCCACATCCAGCCGGGCACGCCGCCGGAGTCCTCGGGCGCGTCCTGCGTCTGGGCCGCGGGGGCCGGGCTGAGCGCGGCGGTGGCCGGCCCGGCGGTGACCCCGGTCGCGGCGGGCGCCGGGGTCGCGCTCTCGGCCGGCGCCGCGGTCGCGCTCTCGGCGGGTGCCGGGGACTCGGAGACCGTCTCGGACGGGGTCGCCGACGGGGAACCGACGAGGGTGAAGGGGATCTCCCCCTCGATCGGGTGACCGTCGGAGGAGACCACCCGGTAGGCGATGACGTATTTGCCGGGCGGCAGGTCCTCCTTGAGCGCCTGGGTCACCACCGCGCCGTCGACGACGGGCTTGCCGTCCTGATGGGCGACGTTGTCGGCGGTGTGCACGACGACGTTCGGGAAGCGCACCGAGGCGCTGAACGTCAGCTTCACCTGCTTGAGGCTCTCGACCTTGGCGCCCTTGGCAGGGTCACTGCTCTTGAGCGTGTCGTGGGCGAGGGCGGGCGAGGCGAAGGCCGTGCCGAGGACGAGGACGGCGAGAAGCGCGAGAACGACCGCGACAGGGGAAGTCTTCATGGCAGTCTCAAGGCTACCGACGCCATCACGCGGTCCTGACCTCCCCGTCCCGATCTAGAGGCCCACGCAGGCCAGCGCCCGCTGGTAGGCGTCGACACTGCGGGCCGGCTCGTCGACCCGCTCCAGGACCCGCGCGACGGTCAGCCACGCGTGGGCCGTGTAGCGGGTGGTCGGCGACTGGTCCAGGCACTCCGCCCCGGCCAACAGCTCCTGCACGGCCATGTCCTGCCGGCCCAGCTCGGCGAGGGTCTCGCCGTGCAGCAGCCGGGCCTCGGCCTGCAGCACCTGCGGCATGCCGTCAAGCAGGTCGCAGACGGCGCGCATGTGCTCGCCCGCGCGCTCGGGCCGGGAGAGCAGCAGCTCCACCCGGGCGAGGTTCATCGCGCAGCGCATCTTGTCCATCGGGCTGGCGGAGGACTCGATCAGCTCGCTCTCCACCTTGAGCAGCACCTCACGCCAGGCCTGCGCCTCCATGGGCCGCACGGTCAGCAGCACCTGGGCGTAGTCACCGCGCAGGCGGGCCAGCCGGCGGGGGTCGCCGTACTCGGACTGGATGGCGATGGCCCGCTCGACGTGGGTGACGGCCTCGTCGGCGTGGCCGGTCTCCACCGCGACGATCGCGGCGCCCCAGTGGGCCAGGGTGAGCGACTGCGGCGAGCCGAGAAGGTCGGCGGCGGCGAGCACCTCCGCCGAGAACTGGCGGGCCCGCAGCAGGTCGCCGCGCTCGACGTAGGCCGCGAGGAGCTGGGCGCCCAGCCTCATCAGGTCGTCGGTCCAGGCGGGCCGGACCGCTCCGCCGAGGATCTGCTCGGGGATGTGCACCGCCTGGGCCAGGTCGCCCTGCTCGCGGTAGCACCGCGAGAGCGCGACGGCGACCGCGACGTGGCGCTCGGGGGCCATCGCCGTGGCGTCGTTGCGGCGCAACCTGTTGAGCAGGACGATCGCCTCCTCCAGGTCGCCGCAGGCCTCGGTCGCCAGCGCCAGGCCGTATTCGGCGTCCTGCCTGAGCTGGGGCAGGCCCGCCAGGCCGTTGTCGGCGAGGATCTCGGCGTAACGGGCGCGCGCCTCGACGACCTCGCCGTTGTCCATGGCCAGCTGCGCGTAGTTCAGCGCGAGCTCGATCTCCTGCATCTGCTCGGCCGTCACACCGTTGATCAGATACGTGAGGGAGCAGTCGAGCTTTTCGGCCAGGAGCTCCAGCACCGCGAGGGTCGGAGTGCGCTTGCCGCTCTCGATGAGGGACACATAGCTGTCCGACAGTTCTGGATGAGCCAGCTGCGCCTGGGAAAGGCCCCGTTGCCGGCGGACGGTCTTGATGCGCTGCCCGACCAAGTCTTGACCAGTCACGTTACCCCTTGAAAGATGTCATTCGAGCAGCAGAACCTACGACAGGAGTCTCCCCGTGCGCCGACGTCTCGCCTTGTCCGCCCTCGCCATGCTATTTACGGCCGCCTTTGCCGTCACCGGCAATGTTACGACCGCAAGCGCTGATTCGTCTGCCCCCTCAGGGTCCACCTCTGAGTATTCTTCCGAGTTGAACATCCTGCAGGGCCTGGGCTGGAACCACCCGGACTGACCGGAGGGTCAGCTCGCCCGTAGGGCGACGGACAGGTCCGCCCGGTCGGCCGTCGCGGACGGATCCCGGTTGGTGAGCCTCTCCATCCGGCGTGCGCGGTAGCGGACCGTGTTGACATGGACGTGCGGGCGTTCCGGAAACCCACGCAGTCGAAGAACGCCTCAAGCGTCCGCACCGGCTCGGAACGGTGCGGCGGTCATCGTCGGGCAACGACCCCAGCATCCTCACCGCGGACGACCGCCGCACGTCGCCGGGGACGGTGACCGGCGACAGCGCGTGCATGCAGACCTCGTCGCCGGTCACCGCTCCCCGGCGCGGGCGCCGACCGGCTGATTCGACCGCACAAGAAGGACTTTTCTGCATTTTCCCTTCTTCCTGCGGTCAGGAAACGGGCCGGTGCCTCCCTGGCGGGTCTCCCCGGCCAGGACAGGGCGCGGCTCGACTCCCACGGCGCGTCGGCCGGCCGCCCCAACATCGACATAGCGTGAGAAAACTACATTCCGGGGCCGAACACAAGAGCAGGATAGTGCTCGGACGGCGCGCCTACCAGATGGTTGAATTCACCGGCGATCAAGAGTTCCACCCGGCGTGGCCGCCCGCCTCACCGCACCCGCCCCGCCCGGCGCGAGCGCCCGGCCCGGCCCGGCCCGAGGGATCCGGATCGGCCGGTCATCCCCCCGATATCCGGTCCACCCGGCGGCCCGATCGCCTAATTGAGCGGTATCGGGCCTAAGAACATCCGGTGCACTATTAACACATTACAAATGCCGTTATGTTTACGATGAGCGACTTGCCCGATAGGCGTATGCCGTCCGCCCTATAAAGGTTATTCGCCGGCGCTCGGGACGGGCGGGTCCGGCCGGAACGTGATCACGCCGCCCTGCGGCCGGGAAACGGGATCATGACGCCCTGAGGGCCAGGAACAGGTCCACCCGGTCGGCCATCGTGGACAGGTCCCGGCCGGTGAGCTCCTCTATCCGGCGGACGCGGTAGCGGACCGTGTTGACGTGGACGTGCAGGCGTTCGGCGCAGACGTTCCAGGAGCCCACGCAGTCGAGGAACGTCTCAAGCGTCCGCACCAGCTCGGAGTGGTGCCGGCGGTCGTAGTCGACCAACGGGTCGAGCGTCCGGTCCGCGAACGACCGCCGCACGTCGCCGGGGACGGTGGCCAGCAGCAGCGCGTGCGTGTAGATCTCGTCGCTGGTCGCGACCCCTCCGCCGCGCGCCTCGGCCAGCCGCCGCGCGTGCCCCGCCTCCTCCGCCCCGCCCCGGACCGCCGACGGACCGGTCAGCGCGGCGCTCACCCCGATCGACACCCGGACCCCGCTCAGCCCGGCCATCAGGGCCCGCGCGCCCGCCCGCAGCGTCTGCGCCAGCTCGCCCGCCGTACCGGCCAGCGGCACCAGCGCCACGGCGCCGTCCGCCACCGCCGCGGCCACCGCCCGGGGGCGCAGCAGCTCCTCCAGGACCCGGCCGCCGAGCCCGGGCAGGTCCGGCTCCCGGGCCGTCCCGGCCCACGTGACGGTCGCGTTCACCACGGAGTACGGCTCGGCCGGGCCGATGCCGCAGGTCCGCAGCCCGGCGTTGAGCTCGGCCGGATCGCTCCCCGCGGAGGCGGCCAGCGAGATCAGCTGCTCGGCGAGCCGGCGCTCGACCCGTCGGCCCTCCTCCATCCTGGTCCGCTCCAGGGCGACGCAGGCCGCCAGCTCGAAGCCGAGGTCCGCCTCGCCGAGCAGGTCGCCACCGCAGACCAGGGCCCAGCCCGCGGCACGGTGCTCGCGGCCCACGCCGAAGATGGTGAAGACCCCCGTAGGGGTGCGGACGGCGGACGGCAGCCGGGGCGCCGTCAGGTATTCGTGCGCCAGCCGTACGGCGTCCGCCGGGTCCAGGGCGCCGGCGACGACCGAGCCGGTGGCGGAGACGACCGCGCCGGTCATCGCCGGCTCCCCGTCCATCAGCGCGAACAGCTCCGACAGGCCGGCGCCCTCGGCGACCGCGGCGACGATCCTGCGGTGGCGGCCGAGGGCGGCGCGCAGCTCCCCGTGCCGGGGGGCGACCGTCTCGGCGACCGTCCGGAAGGAGATCTCGACCGGCACCTCCAGCAGCGGCAGGTCATGCGCCCGGCACGCCTGGACGAGGTCGTCGGGGACCGTGCCGAACCAGGCGCTGCCGGCGCCGAGCGCGGCCACCCCGGCCTCGACCAGGCGGCCCACGAACCGTTCGGAGTCTCCGGGCCCGTTGCGCCACATGAGTCCGGACAGCACCAGCTCCCCGCCGGACAGGTAACGCCCGGGGTCGGGCAGGTCGGTGATCTGCACGCCGGTGAAGCCTCGGTCCAGATGCTCCTCGCCCACCAGCAGGGTGAGCCCGAGCTCCGCCATCCCGACCAGGTCACGTATCCGCATAGTTGGATAAAACTACAAGAGCCGTCCACGGCCCCGTCCCACGTTTCGTCGTGTCCCCCATGTTCACCTCTGACCTGGGCTGATGTACTGCTGTGGTGAGCGGCATCGAGACTCGGCAGAGCCAGGTCCGGGGCCGGGGTGTCGGCGAGAGCGCGCCACGCCCCGACGGGACGCTGAAGGTGACGGGCGAGTTCGCCTACTCCTCCGACCTGTACCTCGCGGACATGGTCTGGGGGGTCACCCTGCGCAGCCCGCACCCGTCCGCCTGGATCCGCTCCGTCGACATCGGCCCCGCCCTGGCCATGCCGGGCGTGCTGGCGGTGCTCACCCACGAGGACGTGCCGGGCGAGAAGTTCCACGGCCTGGAGCACAAGGACCAGCCGGTGCTGGCCGTCGACCAGGTCCGCTACCAGGGGGAGCCGGTCGCGCTGGTGGCCGCCGACCATCCCGAGCGGGCCAGGCGGGCGGCCGAGGCGATCGTCGTGGAGTACGAGGTCCGCGAGGCGGTCACCGACCCGCGCCGGGCCGCCTTCGACCCCTCCTGCCCGACGGTCCACGACCACGGCAACGTGCTGCGCCACCAGCCGGTCCGGGTCGGCTCCGACTTCGAGGCCCCCGTGGTGGTCACCGGGGAGTACGAGGTGGGCATGCAGGACCAGGCCTTCCTCGGCCCGGAGTCCGGCCTGGCCGTACCCGCCGAGGACGGCGGGGTGGACCTGTACGTAGCCACCCAGTGGCTGCACGTGGACCGCGACCAGATCGCGCCGTGCCTGGGGCTCCCCCCCGAGCGGGTACGGCTGTCGCTGGCCGGGGTGGGCGGCGCGTTCGGCGCCCGCGAGGACCTGTCCATGCAGGTCCACGCGTGCATGCTGGCGCTGCGCACGGGCCGCCCCGTGAAGATCGTCTACAACCGCGAGGAGTCGTTCTTCGGCCACGTGCACCGGCATCCGGCCCGGATGCGCTACGAGCACGGCGCGACCCCCGACGGCAGGCTGCTCTACGTCAAGGCGGAGATCCTGCTCGACGGCGGCGCCTACTGCTCCTCCTCCCCCGCCGTGGTCGGCAACGCCGCCTCGCTCGGGGTGGGCCCGTACGAGGTGGACAACGTCTGGATCGACGCCTACGGCGTCTACACCAACAACCCGCCCTGCGGGGCCATGCGCGGCTTCGGCGCCGTGCAGGCCTGCTACGCCTACGAGTCGCAGATGGACAGGCTGGCCGAGGCGTGCGGCGTCTCCCCGGTCGAGATCCGCATCCGCAACGCGGTCTCCCAGGGGTCCGCGCTGGCCACCGGGCAGGTGATCGACAGCCCCGCGCCGCTGGCCGACATGCTCCGCGAGCTCGCGGCGATGCCGCTGCCCGAGGCCGCCGGCGCGGACCTGCTGGACATGCCCGGCGGCGTGTCGCAGACCACCCGCGGCGAGGGGGTGCGGCGGGGCGTCGGGTACGGCGTGGGCATCAAGAACATCTGCTTCTCCGAGGGCTTCGACGACTACTCCACCGCCCGGGTCAGGGTCGAGCTGCTCGGCGGCGAGCCGCACGTCCTGGTGCACACCGCCGCGGCCGAGGTCGGCCAGGGCCTGGTGACGATCCAGGAGCAGATCGCCCGCACCGAGCTGGGCGTCGACAGGGTGACGGTGGCCCAGGCCGACACCTCGGTGGGCTCGGCCGGCTCCTCGTCGGCCTCCCGCCAGTCGTACGTCACCGGCGGCGCGGTCAAGACCGCCTGCGAGGCCGTGCGGGAGCGGCTGGACAAGCTCCGGGCCGACGGGTCGACGCTGGTGGATGCGCTGGAGCGGGTCGGAGCGGTCGAGGAGACCCGGGAGTACCGGCACCGGCCGACCTTCCCGATGGACCCGGTCACCGGGCAGGGCGACTCCCACACCCAGCTCGCGCTGTGCGTGCACCGCGCCGTGGTCGACGTGGACGTGGAGCTCGGCCTGATCAAGGTCGTGGAGCTGGCGGCCGTACAGGACGTGGGGAAGATCATGAACCTGACGGCGTTGGAGGGCCAGATCCACGGCGGGTCGGCGCAGGGACTGGGGCTGGCGCTGATGGAGGAGATCCAGGTCACGGACGGGCGGGTGCTCAACCCCTCCTTCACCGACTACCTGATCCCCACCATCCTGGACATGCCGCCCATGAGAGTGTCGATCCTGGAGAACCCCGACCCGCACGCCCCCTACGGCCTGCGCGGCGCGGGCGAGCCTCCCACGCTGTCGTCCACCCCCGCCGTGGCCGCCGCCGTACGGGCCGCCACCGGCCTGCCCCTGTCCCGGGTGCCCATCCGTCCCCATGACATCGCGCCGAACGGGTAGGAGACGGTCATCCCCCTGTTCGAGGGGGGAGTCATGGATCGGTTCTTCGAGCTGTCGGCGCGCGAGACGACCATCGGCAGGGAGGTCAGGGGCGGCCTCACCACGTTCATGGCCATGGCCTACATCATCCTGCTCAATCCGATCATCCTGGGCGGGGCCGTCGACGTCACCGGGGTGAAACTGTCGATCTCGCAGCTCACCGCCTCGACCATCATCGCGGCGGCGGTGAGCACGGTCCTGATAGGGCTGGTGGGCAACGCGCCGTTCGGCGTCGCGGCGGGGCTGGGGCTGAACGCGGTGGTCGCCTACCAGGCCGCGCCGCACATGACCTGGGCGCAGGCGATGGGGCTGGTCGTGCTGGAGGGCCTGGTGATCGTGGTGCTGGCGGTCTCCGGACTGCGCCGACTCATCATGAACTCCATCCCGCTGGCCCTCAAGCACGCGATCAGCGTGGGGATCGGGATGTTCATCACGCTGATCGGGCTGGTGGACGCCGGGTTCGTCGCGAAGGGCACGGGCACTCCGGTGCAGCTCGGCTCCACCGGGCACCTGACGGGCTGGCCGGTGGCGGTGTTCTGCTTCGGCCTGCTGCTGGTGATCGTGCTGTTCGTGCGCAAGGTCCCGGGGGCCATCCTGATCGGCATCGTGGTCACCGCCGTGCTGGCGATCACGATCAACTCGGTCGTGAAGATCGACCCGGCGAGCTGGGGCGTCGTGGTGCCCCGGCTGCCGCAGGCGGTGGTGGCGGTGCCCGACACCGGGCTGATCGGCCAGGTGGACCTGTTCGGCGGGTTCGCCCGCGCCGGGGCGCTGACCGCGCTGATCGTGCTGTTCACGCTGGTGCTGTCCGGGTTCTTCGACGCGATGGGCACGATCATCGGGGTGAGCGACGAGGCGGGCCTGGTGGACTCCGAGGGCCGGGTGCCCCGGCTGGGGCCCATCCTGACCGTCGACGGCGTGGCCGGGGCGATCGGCGGGTACTGCAGCGCCTCGGCCAACACGGTCTTCGTGGAGTCGGCGGCCGGCGTCGGCGAGGGGGCCAGGACCGGCCTGGCCGCCCTGGTCACCGGCGGCATGTTCGTGCTGACCCTGTTCGTCACCCCGCTGGCGACGGTCGTCCCGGCCGCCGCGGCGGCCCCCGCGCTGGTGCTGGTGGGCGCGCTGATGATGACCCAGGCCAGGAACGTGCCCTGGGAGGACCTCACCCTCGCCATCCCGGCCTTCCTGACGATCGCCCTGATGCCGTTCACCTACAGCATCACCAACGGCGTCGGCGCGGGCGTGGTCACCTACACGGTCATCCAGGCGGCGACCGGCCGGGCCCGGCGGATCCCGTGGCTGCTGTGGGTCGTCACGCTGGTCTTCGCGGCCTACTTCGCCATCGAGGGCATCCAGGGGCTGTTCGTCTAGGCCATGTCGTCGAGGTCACAGGCGACGCCGTCCCTGTCCTTGTCGACGTACCACCTGTACTCCTTGTGGCGCTCCTGGTAGTAGGGCCCGTAGCCCTCCTTGTAGGCGGCCTTGCAGTCGGGGAACCTGGGGTCGAGGTCGCCGCGCCCGTCCGCCGGGGCGGCGTTCCTGCTCCCCGCCGTGGCGCTGCTGCGGCTCCCCGTGGGAACGGTGGTCGCGTCCGCGGCCGTGGCGGTGCCGGTGGGGGCCGTCGTGGCGCGGCCGGCCCCCGGTTGGGCCGTCCCCGTCTGGGCGGTGCCCGTCGGAGCCGTCCCCGTGGGAGCCGTGCCGGTCGGGGCGGTGCCGGTCGGGGCGGTGCCGGTGGGAGCCGTTCCCGTCGGAGCCGTGCCGGTGGGAGCCGTGCCGGTGGGAGCCGTGCCGGTCGGGGCGGTGCCCGTCGGGGCGGCCGGCGACTGCGGGGTCACGGGCTGGTCCGAGGACGGCTGGGGCTGCCCCGTGGACGGCGCCGTGCCGCGCAGCCGGGCGACCATGGCGTCCGCCTGCTCCTTGGTGAAGGAGCCCGCGATGCTGAGGCTGTCCTCGGTGATCACCTGGGCGACGCGGGGGGCGGCCACCACCTTCTCCCCCACGACGATCGCGATCTGCTGCTTGACCGCCTCCTGGGTCAGGTCGTTGATCTGGTCGCGGAAGGCGGGCGCGAACGCGATCCTGACCGAGTAGGCGCCGCTCTTCTCCTGGACCGTCTCGATCTTGTGCACGGCGGTCACGCTGACTCCCCCGGCGAGCGTGTAGCAGGTCTGCCCGGCGTCGTCGGGCATGCCGTCGGGGCTGGTGCAGGCGCCGGGCTGCGAGCCGGTCACCGGCGCGAAGTGGATGGGGACCGGCAGTCGCGCGGGAGGCGCCGCGCCGAGCGGCACGTCGGGATTCCTGGTCATGAGCACCGCGAGGGTGCCGAGCACGCCGGTGATCATCACGACGACGACCAGTGCGACGATCAGGACGACGGTGGTGACCCGGCTCGCCCTGGGGTCGCCCGGCGCGCCGCCGCCCGGTCCGGCCCCGGGCCCGCGCGGGCCCCGCGGGCCTCGGGTTGGTGCGCATGTCGGAGGCGTGCGGGGTGTCGTATGAGGTGCTGGCGTGGACGATGGAGTGGT
>NZ_JBSFPS010000260.1:0-14044 GCF_053588315.1 Streptosporangium sp. NPDC003464
GGCCCGGAGCGCCCCTCAGGTCAGGGCCGGGGCGGCCGACGCCGGTCTCCGCCGGACGACATGGCCCGCCGGACGCCCCGCCGCCGGACGCCCCGCCCGGATGTCAGTCCGGCCTGCCGTCGGCCGGATGCTCGACCAGGGCGAGGATCCGGCTGGACATGAACCGGGCGGTGCGCACGGCCGTACCGCTACGGGTGACCTCGCTCACCTCGACCACGCCACCGCGACGGTTGGACACCTCGACCCGGCGGCCAGCCTTGGTGGCGACGACTTCGTAGGTACGCGAGCTGTCGCCCGCGTCGATGACGATCTCTACCTTGTCGCCTTTCATGTCCGCTTTATGCCCTAAAACAGATGAATTTAGGCGTACACCAGTTTGATTATCGCTACGATTCCCACGCAAACAATGAAACCCCGCAATACGGGCGCCGGCAGCTTCCGGCCGACCTTCGCGCCGAGGAAACCACCGACCGTGGCTCCCAGCGCGACCAGCGCCACCGCACGCCAGTCCACCTCCGCCACCACGATGAACAGCACCGCCGCGGTGGCGTTGACCAGCAGCGACAGCACGTTCTTGGCGGCGTTCACCCGCTGCAGGTCGTCGTCGAGGAAGCTGCCGAGCAGTCCGATGAGCAGCACCCCCTGGGCCGCGCCGAAATAGCCGCCGTATATCCCGGCGGCGAACACCCCGAGCCACAGCCACGGCCCGCCGTGCGGATGGGGGTCCTCCCGCCGGGCGCTCAGCCACCCGTTGAGCCTGGGCTGGATCACCACCAGTACGCATGCCAGACCGATCAGGACCGGCACCACCACGTCGAAGGTGTCGGCGGGGAGGAAGAGCAGCAGCACACCGCCGATGAGGGAGCCCACGATCGAACCGGCGCCCAGCCGGACCAGCCGCTCGCGCTGCCCCTTCAGCTCGGCCCGGTAGCCGAGCGCGCCGGTCAGCGACCCGGGTACCAGCCCGATGTTGTTGGAGACGTTGGCCACGATCGGCGGCAGCCCGACGGCCACCATCGTCGGGAACGTGATCAGCGATCCCGAGCCGACGACGGCGTTGATGCCCCCGGCCCCGATCCCGGCCGCGAAAATCGCGACGGCCTCCCACGGCGTCATGACGCCCTCCTCACTCGTACGGCTCGCGCCCACGGACGGTGCACGGCACTCACCGGATGCTAGGAGGAGGACGGACCCTAATCGGCGTCGGGGGTGTCCTTCGCGTCGAAGAAGCCGAGGCTCTCGATCGCCCTGCCCAGCTCCGACGGCACGATCCACACCTTGTTGGCGCCACCCCTGGCGATCTCCGGGAGCGTCCGCAGGTATTGGTAGGCCAGCAGCCGCCGGTCCGGCCGGCCCTCGTGGATCGCGCGGAAGATCATGCCGATCGCGTCGGCCTCGCCCTTGGCCCGCATCGCCTCCGCCTCGGCGTCGGCCTGGGCCCTGAGCACCACGGCCTCCGCCTCGCCCCGCGCCTTCAGCACCTCGGCGTGCCGGTGCCCCTCGGCGGTGAGGATGGCCGCCTGCTTGTGCCCCTCGGCGGCGAGGACGGCGGCCCGCTTGTCGCGGTCGGCGCGCAGCCGCCGCTCCATCGACTCCTGGACGGAGGCCGGCGGGTCGACCGTCTTGAGCTCGGCCCGGTTGACCTGGATCCCCCACTCAGCGGCGGCGCCGCCGAGCGCCCGGCGCAGCTCGGCGTTGATCTCCTCACGCGAGGTCAGCGCGCGCTCCAGCTCCACGGCGCCGACCACGCCGCGGAGCGTGGCCACGGCGAGCTGCTCGATCCCCGCCCGGAAGTCCGCGACCCCGTAGGTCGCGGCCCGGGGGTCGACGACCTGGAAGCAGACGACCGTGTCGGCGGAGACGACGAGGTTGTCGGAGGTGCTCACCGGCTGCGGCGGGAACGAGACGATCTGCTCGCGCAGGTCGACCGTCCGCCTGATCCGGTCGATGAAGGGGATCACCAGGCTCAGCCCGGGATCGAGCGTGCGGTGGTAGCGGCCGAGCCGCTCCACGATCGCCGCGCTGGCCTGGGGGACGACATGGACCGCCCGGAACAGGGAGAACCCCGCAGCGGCCACCACGACGAATGCGGCGACAAGCGTTTCCATCAGCCACCCCGGACGGTCGAGTCAACCAGGTCACCCGCTCCGAGATGCTATTTCGTTTTACCGTTGCCGGCTCTTGAACAGCCGATAAGGGTCTCAGAAATGATGCGCCCGGGCGTACCAGCGGCCGTCGGACCCGCGCTCCAGGTTGAGCGGGACGCCGAAGGTGCGCGACAGGTTCTCGGCGGTCATCACGTGGTCGATGGGGCCCTGGGCGATCACCGAGCCGTGCCGGAGCAGCAGCGCGTGGGTGAACCCGCTGGGCACCTCCTCCACGTGGTGGGTGACCAGCACCATCGTGGGCGCCTTCGGGTCGTGCGCGAACGTCGCCAGGCGGCGGACCAGATCCTCCCGGCCGCCCAGGTCCAGCCCGGCGGCGGGCTCGTCCAGCAGCAGCAGCTCGGGGTCCGGCATGAGCGCCCGGGCGATCTGCACCCGCTTGCGCTCGCCCTCCGACAGGGTGTTGAACCGGCGCCGGATCAGGTGGGCGCAGCCGAGCTGGTCGATCAGCTCGACGGCACGGGTGACGTCGTTGGAGTCGTACTCCTCCGTCCAGCGGCCGAGGATCGCGTAGGAGGCGGTGAGCACCAGGTCGATGACCTTCTCCTCCGGCGGCACCTTCTCGGCCAGCGCGGCGCTCGCGAGCCCGATGCGGGGTCGCAGGTCGAACACGTCACTCTGGCCGAGCCGCTCGCCCAGGATCTCCACGATGCCCTCGGTGGGGAACAGCATCGCCCCGACGACCTGCAGCAGCGTCGTCTTTCCCGCGCCGTTGGGGCCGATGACGACCCACCGCTCGTCCTCGTGAACGGTCCATTCGATGTCCCGCAGCAGGGCCGCCCCGTCCCTGCGGACGGTGACGTCCTGTAGCCGAAGCACCTGACCGCCCATCCCTACGCCTCCTCGTGAATCACTCGAACAAAACCTATTGCAGGACAAGCGCATATCGTGGATCGGTGCACCCTGATTCACCGATCTCGGCCACCTTGGTCTGCTGGGGCAACGCCTGGCTCACCGGGCAGGTCGGCCTCGACGAGGCCGCCGACCGCGTGGAGCGGCAGGCCGGCCCCCAACTCGTCGCCGGAGACGACGGCGACCTCCCCCTCCGCCGCTTCCTCGCCGACCTACGCGTCGAGGGCATGAAATCCCTGCGCCTGGCGCTCCCCGTGGCGGGCGACCCGCTCGGACTCACCGGACCGCCCCCCTTCAACTCCGCGGCCATCGAGGCCGGACAGGCGGCGACAGCCGTGCTTGCCGGCAGGTGCCTCGGCCTGGTCCCCGTGCGGGACCGCCGCGGGTCATCGTACGCCGGGGTGCGCTGGAACGTACTGGAGGCCAGCACTAACGCCCCCGACATCCCCTCCCTGGCCGAGGCCGAACACGCCCTGACCATGGCGATGCGCGCGGCCACCGACGCGCTGCTCGGCGTGGAGGGCCCGGCCCAGGGCCACCGGCGGGTCAGCACCGTCGACGACGGCCTGGCCCCCGGCTACCCGGCCCGCGCCCACCGGGTCGCCGCCCTCGCCGCCCGGCTCACCGCGGTGCTCCAGGTCGCCGACGACCGGGGGCTCACCTCCGGCCAGATCGTCACCCGGAGCGAGGCCCTGCGCGACCTCGACCGCGCCGTACGGCGGGCACGCGTGGCCGCCCACCACGCCATCACCGAACTCGTCTAGCTCCCGCTCCGGCGGCTCCCGGGCGGGCGGGATCAGGCCAGGCCGTGCCGTACCGCGTAGAGGGCGGCCTGGGTCCTGTCCTGCACGCCCAGCTTCATCAGCACGTTGGAGACGTGGGTCTTCACGGTCTTCTCCGCCACCGCCAGCTCCCGGGCGATCTCGCGGTTGGAGCGGCCCGAGGCGATCAGCGTGAGCACCTCGCGCTCCCGGTCGGTCAGCGGCGCCACGGGCCCGCCGGCCGCCGGCGCGGAGGCGGGGGCGGACAGCATCGCCTCGGCGGCCTCGGGGGCCAGCAGCACCTGGCCGCCGTGGACCGCGCGGATGGCCTGGACGAGCGCGACGGGGTCGACGTCCTTGTAGAGGAACCCGGACGCGCCGGCCCGCATCGCCGGGGCGACGTCCTCCCGGTCGCTGACCGAGGTCAGCACCAGCACGCGCGGCGAGAGCCCGCGCTCGCCCAGCCCGACCAGCGTGCCGAGGCCGTCGAGGACCGGCATCTTCAGGTCGAGCAGCAGCACGTCGGGGGCGAGGGAGGCGACCAGGGCGAGCGCCTCGGTGCCGTCGGCCGCCTCCCCGACCACCTCGAGGTCGTCCTGCAGGTCCAGGAAGGTGCGCAGGCCCTGCCGGACGACCGGGTGGTCGTCGGCGATCAGCACGCGGATCACACCGGCACCTCCATCCGCACCAGGGTCCCTCGACCGGACTCCGACGTCACGCGCACGCTCCCGCCCAGGGCCTGCGCCCTGTCCTCCATCGACGCGATGCCCAGCCCCCGCCCGGCGGCGGCGGCCACGTCGAACCCCGTCCCGTCGTCCCGCACCTCCAGGACCACCCGGCCCGCCTCGCAGCCCAGCCGGACGTCCACGGCGCGCGCCGCCGCGTGCCGGGAGGCGTTGTGCAGCGCCTCCTGGGCCACCCGCAGCACCGCCACCTCGGTCGCCGGTTCGAGCGGGCACATCGCCATCTCCTCGAAGGTGAACGACGCCGGGTGCAGCCGGTCCAGCAGGCGCACGTGCTTGCCGAGCGTCTCGGCCAGGCCGTGGCGGTCGAGCTCGGCCGGCCGGAGCTCCACGATCACCGCGCGGAGCTCGGACAGCGCCTCCCCCGCCAGCCGTTCGACCCGCTCCAGCTCCCCCAGCGCCCGGTCGGGGTCGCGGGTCACCAGCGAGGCCGCCGCCTGGGCGGTGAGCCGGAGCGAGAACAGCTTCTGGGTCACCGCGTCGTGCAGCTCCCGGGCCATCCGGGTGCGCTCCTCCACCAGGGCCAGCTCCCGGCCCCGCTCGTAGAGGCGGGCGTTGGTGAGCGCGATCGCGGCGTGCGCGGCGAACATGGTGAGCAGCCGCTGGTCGGCCTCGGTGAAACCGCCCGGGGTCCGCTTGTTGGACAGGAAGACGATGCCGAGCACCTGGTCGCCGTCGCGGATCGGCACCCCGAGGAAGTCCTTGAGCACCGGATGGGCCCGCGGCCAGTATTCGAACCTGGCGTCCCTGCGGATGTCGGGCAGCCGGACCGGCGCGCCCTCCCGCAGCATCGCGCCGAGCATGCCGTGCTGGCGGGGCATCGGCCCGATCGCCTCCCACTCCTCGTCGGAGATGCCCTCGGCGACGAACTCGGCGAAGGCCCCCTCGCCGTCGGGCACGCCGAGGGCGGCGTAGCGGGCGTCCAGCAGCTGCTGCGCCGAGCGTACGATGACCTGGAGCACCTCCCGGACCGACAGATGCCTGGTCACCGCGAGCACGGCGGAGCTCACCGCGTGCAGGACGGCTTCCTGGTCTTCGTTCACGGGAAAACTCTAGGCGCCGCGGTCCGCCGCGGCGTTACGCCATGGGTCTTAGGTCCATCAGCCCATGGGGGGCCGGTCCCGCGGCCGATGTGGGCGGGCGGTCCGCTCCCTACCGTCGAGGCCATGACGAAGACCGCACTCATCACCGGCGCCTCCCGCGGACTCGGCCTGGCCCTGGCCCGTTCCCTGGCCTCCGACGGCTGGCGGCTCATCCTCACCGCGCGGGGCGCGGACGCGCTGAAGCCCGTCGCCGACGAGCTCGGCGCCCTCGCCCTCGCCGGGGACGTCGCCGACCCGGCCCACCGGGACCGGCTGGCGCACGCCGTACAGGACCACGGCGGGCTGGACCTGCTGGTCAACAACGCCTCCGGGCTGGGCGCGGTCCCGCTGCCGCCCCTGGCCGGCTACCCGCTCGACGTGCTCGAAGACCTGTTCAGGGCCAACGTGCTGGCCCCGCTGGCGCTGGTCCAGGCGTCCCTGCCCTGGCTCAGGGAGCGGCGGGGCGCGATCGTCAACATCTCCTCCGACGCGGCGGTGGAGGCGTACGAAGGCTGGGGCGGGTACGGCGCGACCAAGGCCGCCCTGGAGCAGCTGTCCAAGGTGCTGGCCGTCGAGGAGCAGCGGGTCGCGGTCTGGTGGGTCGACCCGGGCGAGATGAACACGGCGATGCTCGCCGACGCGATCGGCGCCGGGGACGCGGCCGCGGCCCCGGCCCCGGAGACGGTCGTGCCCACCCTGCGGCGGCTGATCGAGGAGCGCCCGGCGAGCGGCCGGGTGAGCCACTCATGAGCGGGCGGCCCGGCGGTCACGGCCGGCGGCCGGCGGGACCGGCGGAGGAGGGGGCGTGAGCGCGCCCGCGGCCGACGCCATGGCCCCCGACTTCGTGCTCCCGCACGACCTGGAGGCGCACGAGCCGCCGGAGGCGCGAGGGCTGGCCCGTGACGGGGTGCGGCTCCTGGTCTCCGACGGCGCCACCGGCGAGATCGCCCACCACACCTTCACCGAGCTGCCCGGCCTGCTCAGCCCCGGCGACCTGCTGGTGGTCAACAACTCCGCGACACTCCCGGCCGCGGTCCGGCTCGACCGGCTGGCGGTGCACTTCTCCACCGAGCGCGAGGACGGGACCTGGCTGGTGGAGCTGCGCCGCCGGGTGGAGCGCAGGTCCGGGCCCGGCCGCGCGGGCGCGTCCGCCGGGCGGGACCCGCGCGGGCGAGGGCCCGCCGGGGACGCGGCCACGGAGGCGGACGCGGCCGGCGAGCCCTATCAGGGAGGCGCGCCCGGAGAGTGGCTGCCGCTGCCCGGCGGGGCCACGCTGCGCCTGCTGGAGCGGGAGACCCCACGCCTGTGGCGGGCCCGGCTGGACCGCGAGGTCCCCGCCTACCTGCGCCGCTACGGCGTGCCGATCCGCTACTCCTACGTGGAGCGGGACTGGCCCCTGGCCGACTACCAGACCGTGTTCGGGGTCCGGCCCGGCAGCGCGGAGATGCCCAGCGCCGGACGGCCGTTCACCGCGGAGCTGGTGACCGGACTGGTCTCGCGTGGGGTCGGCGTCGCGCCGATCACCCTGCACACCGGGGTGGCCTCGCCGGAGAAGGACGAGCCGCCCTATCCGGAGTGGTTCGAGGTGCCCGGGCCGACCGCGCGGCAGGTCGAGCTCACCCGCCGGTCCGGAGGCCGGGTGATCGCGGTGGGCACGACCGTGGTGCGGGCCCTGGAGACGGCCGCGTCGGCCGGCGGGCCGCTGCGGGCCGCGCGGGGCTGGACCTCGCACCTGGTGACCCCCTCGTCCGGGGTGCGGGCGGTGAACGGCCTGATCACCGGCCTGCACGAGCCGCGCTCCAGCCACCTGCTGATGCTGTCGGCGATCGCCGGGGACGGGCTGCTCTCCCGGAGCTACCGGGAGGCTCTGCGGGAGGGTTATCTCTGGCACGAATTCGGCGATGTCCACCTGATCGTCCGATAGCCAGTCAGGCACAAGGGGTTTCCAAGTCGGACGTCCCATGCTGGGCCCAGCAGACAACGGGGAACCCCTGATTCCGACTGGAGTAAGAAATGCGCCGGCACCTGACCGCCTCCGCCGTCATCGCCCTGGCGGGAGGCCTGCTCCTCGCCCCTGGCACCGCGAACGCCGCCCCGGCCGTCCCGGCCGCGGCCCACGTGAACCCACCGCTCTCGCCGCTGAAGCTGACCGCCTTCTACCCGCGCCGGGCCTACGCGGGCGACACGATCACCTACACGCTCAAGACCAAGAACGTCGGCGAGTGGTCCACCGACATCGCCTACATCGGAGGCTACGTCCCCAAGCAGGCCCGCAAGGTCCAGATCACCGGCCCCTCCGGCTCCGTCTGCGACGTCGACAGGCGCGAGGTGGGCTGCCTGCTCGACACCCTGCGGCCGGGCCGGACCGCCACGGTCAAGGTCAAGGTCTGGCTCAGGAGCAGCGCGCGGGGCACCGCGTCGGCCGAGTTCGCCTCGGCGTCGATCGACGTCCCCGCGGGCGGGCTCGACACCCTGAACATCCACGGCATCGACGTCGGCAGCGACCTGAAGTACGTGCGGGTCAAGACCCGGATCATCCCCTAGTCCGCATCCGGACGGCGGACGCGGGCGGCCCGTGCGAGGCGGGCGGCCCGTGCGAGGTGGGCGGCCCGGCGCGGGACCCCGGCCGTTCTGTACAGCCGCCGTCCGATATATGCCTCAATAAATCACTTTACATAGATAATTTTTACTTTATCTAATATGTGTGATAAAACGCTGCGGACTTTCACGGGGGCGACCGCAGCGCCCTCGCACCCCTCAACTGGGAGACGTTTAATGCGCCACCCGATCCACAAGATCGCCGCTCTGGCCCTGGCCATTCCGCTCGCGGGCACGACCCTGCTCGCCACGCCGGCCTCGGCCGCTCCCACCAAGGCCCCGGCCGCGGCCGTCCAGAAGGCCGACGACCCCTACTCCTCCTTCGACGTCAAGCTCTCGGCGCCGAGCAAGGCCCGGGCCGGAGCGACGATCACCTACTCGATCAAGGCCACCAACACCGGCCCCTACGAGGCCACCTCCTACTACCTCGGTGGCGTGCTGCCCAAGGGGTCCAAGGTCGTCCGAGTCGGCGCGCCCAAGGGGACCGAGTGCGACTGGTACGAGGACGGCTTCTGGTGCTGGACCCCCTACGCCCTTGAGGTGGGCGAGTACGACAGCATCAAGATCATGGTGAAGCTCGGCAAGAAGTCCAAGGGCACCGCCGAGGCCGTCCTCGGCGTCGACACCTACGACGAGCCGACCGGCGCGGACAACCTGAGCCGTGACGAGTACGAGCGCCTGGGCATCAAGAGCTGGTACTTCGTGAAGAAGGTCAAGACCAGGATCACGCGCTAGCCGCACGCCGTGAGAGCCCCCGTCCTGTCCCAGGGCGGGGGCTCTCCGCTCTCCGGCCCCCGCGCGGGCCGCAGGCGTGCGGACAACCTCATATCCGTCCGGGCCCGGCACCGGGCAGGATCTGCCTATGACCACTTCCGGATACCGCACGGTCCATGACTGAGCTCAGGGTCGTCCTGGCCGAGGACCACTACCTGGTGCGGGAGGGCACCCGCAGGCTCCTGGAGACATCCGGGGAGATCAAGGTGGTGGCGGCCGTGGGCACCGCCGACGAACTGCTCGACGCCGCCCGGCGGCTCCGGCCCGACGTGGTGGTCACCGACATCCGGATGCCCGGCTCGGCCGGGCTCGTGCGCGCGGGCATGGAGGGGATCGACGCCGCGCACCGGATCCGGGGCGCCTCGCGGGACATCGGGGTCGTGGTGCTCTCCCAGTTCTCCGACGCGATGTTCGCGCTGGACCTGTTCAGGGACGGCACCGAGGGCCGGGCGTACCTGCTCAAGGACCGGGTCGGGGACATCGACGAGCTGCTCGGCGCGATCCGGTCGGTGGCCGCGGGCGGGTCCGTGATCGACCCCAAGGTCGTGGAGGGCCTGCTGGCCAAGCGCGGGGTGCGGGACAACCCGCCGCCCGCCGAGCTGACCCCCAGGGAGCTGGACGTGCTGCGGGAGATGGCGCACGGCCTGTCCAACGGCGGCATCGCCCGCGCCCTGCACCTGTCGGTCTCCGCGATCGAGAAGCACGTCAACTCGATCTTCATGAAGCTCGCCCTGGAGAACAGCCCCGACACCCACCGGCGGGTGGCGGCCGTCATCGCCTACCTCGGACCGAGGTGACACGCCGGTCCGGATCGGCCCCGGCCCGGCCGGTCCGGACAGCGCCCCCGGAGGGCACGCGGGCCGGGCTCAGACCGCGACCCGGAGGGCACGCGCGGCCGGCGATCCGGAGGGCACGCGCGGCCGGGATCAGACCGCGACCCGGGCACCCCGCACGGCCGGGCTCAGGCCGCGACCGGGACACCGTGCGCGGCCGGGGCGATCACCACGGAGGCGATCGAGGACTCCGCCGCCCAGGCCAGGGACCTGCGGTCGCGGGCCTGGACCGGGGGCAGCAGCGTCACCTCCACGGTCAGCCGCCGGAACGCCGCCACCCGCAGCATCGAGGCGGGCACGGTGTCGTCGCCGACGTAGGCGGCCACGCCGGCCGGGAGCCCGTCCGGGCCCAGATACCTGATCGCCACCGGCCGCACCGGGGCCCCGGCGTCCAGCGCCGCCTGGAACACGGCCGGCCGGAAGGCACCCATCTCCCGGCCGCACCAGGTGGTGCCCTCCGGGAAGGCGGTCACCGGGTGGCCCTCGCCGAGCGCCGCGGCCACCCGGCCGACCGCCTCCGGCAGCGCCGACAGCCGGTCCCTGTCGATGAACAGCGCGCCCGCCCCCGCCGCCAGCAGGCCGATCAGCGGCCACCTCCGGACCTCGTGCTTGGCCAGCGGGCGCGAGGGCAGCACGGCGGACATGACGAGCGGATCCAGCCACGAGACGTGGTTGGCCACGATCAGCGGGGCCGCCTCGGAGACGGGGACCACGCGGAGCCCGGCGGCCGAACCCGCCAGGAAGGTGAAGCCCCGCCGCACCTCGATCCGGACCCCGAGGGCCCGCAGCACCAGCCGGGACCAGAGGCTCGCCAGCCGGACCCGCCCCGCCGTACCGGACCCGCGGGCGAGGAGCGCCGGCACCACCCCGGCGAGGACCGACAGCGCGACGGCCGCCAGCCGCAGGGCCCGGCGCGGCCGGGACACCTTCGCGGCCGGTGGCGTGAGGCAGGTGGCGGGCATGCACGGCGCCACCGGCAGCCACGGGTTCATGCGGGGGCTCCCAGGAAGTGCCGCAGGTAGCGAGGGTCCAGGTTGGCCATCGACAGCAGGACGAAGAAGTCGGCCGTGCCGAACTCGGGATCGTGGGCGGGCGGCCCGCAGACCCACGCGCCCAGCCGGATGTAGCTCCGCAGCAGGGCGGGCACCGCGACCCGCCCGGCGGCGTGGCCGCCGCGCCAGGGGCGGTGCGGGGTGACGCGATACTCCGGCGGGGCGAGCGGCAGCCGGTCCATGACCCCCGCGGCGTCGGCCACCGGCACCGAGCAGCACCCGGCCAGCCAGCCGTACCCTCCGGCGAGCATGTAGCGCGCGATGCCCGCCCACAGCAGCCCGACCACGGTGCCGCACCGGTGGTCGGCGTGCACGCAGGCCCGGCCCGCCTCGACCAGGTCCGCCCGGATCCCGGACAGCGCGCCGAGGTCGAACTCGGAGTCGGCGTAGAACCGGTCGGCCCGGCGGGGGGCGAGCAGCCGGTAGGTGCCGACGACCTCACCCGTGCCGCCGTGCCGTACCAGCAGGTGGTCGCAGTAGGCGTCGAGCGGATCGACGTCCAGGCCGGTGATGGGGGTGTCCAGCCGGGCGCCCATCTCCTCGGCGAAGACCCGGTGGCGCAGGCGCTGGGCCGCACGCATCTCGACAGCGGTGGTGGCCAGCCCGACCGTGTAGCGAGCGAGGCGTTGCTCTGCGGGGATGGTCGTCATGAGTTCATGAAGACAGTCGCAGGTGACGCGGGGCGGAAGGGGACCGCGAACTTCAGGCGTCCGGATGATGAACCGCATTCACGCTCGATTCCGGGGCCAAGTAGCTTAGATACCGATGAACCAGCGCACGCTTCTGATCACGTTGACCGGCCCCGACCGCCCCGGGGTCACCTCGCGGCTCTTCTCCGTCCTGGCCGGTTTCCCTGTCCTCGTCGCCGACGTCGAGCAGGTCGTCATCCGCGGCCGGCTCACCCTGGGTGTCCTCGTCGCCTACGCGGGCGACACCCCGACCGGCACGGGCAGCACCATAGGAGCCCTGTGGACCGCGGTCGAGCGGACCGCCGAGGACATGGGCCTGCACGTGGAGCTGTCCACCGGCTCCGACCCGCAGGAGAAGCGGCGCCGGGGGCGGCTGCACGTCACCGTGCTCGGCTCGCCCCTGCAGCCCGCCGCGATGGCCGGCATCTCGGGCCGGATCGCCGCGGCCGGCGCCAACATCGACCGGATCGAGCGGCTGTCCAACTACCCGGTGACCTGCATCGAGCTGGCCGTCTCCGGCGCCGACCCCGACGCGCTCCGGGCCGAGCTCGCCGCCGAGGCGCACGCGCAGCAGGTCGACGTGGCCGTGCAGCGGACCGGCCTGCACCGCAGGGCCAAGCGGCTGATCGTGATGGACGTGGACTCCACGCTCATTCAGGCCGAGGTGATCGAGCTGCTGGCCGAGCACGCGGGCTGCCTGGATGAGGTCGCCCGGGTCACCGAGGAGGCGATGCGCGGCGAGCTCGACTTCGCCGAGTCGCTGCGCCGCCGGGTCGCGCTGCTGGCGGGTCTCCCCGAGGAGATCTTCGAGAAGGTCCGCAAGGAGCTGGTGCTCACCCCCGGCGCCCGCACGCTGGTGCGGACGCTCAAGCGGCTGGACTACCGGTTCGCGATCGTCAGCGGCGGGTTCACCCAGCTCACCGACTCCCTCGTCCAGGATCTCGGCATCGACTACTCCGCGGCCAACACCCTGGAGGTCGTCGACGGCGTGCTCACCGGACGGGTCGTCGGCGAGATCGTCGACCGCCCCGGCAAGGCGCGGGCCCTGGAGCGCTTCGCCCGCGAGGCGGGCATCCCGATCAGCCAGACCGTGGCCATCGGCGACGGCGCCAACGACCTGGACATGATCGCGGCGGCCGGCCTGGGCATCGCGTTCAACGCCAAGCCGGTGGTCCGTCAGGCCGCCGACACCGCGGTCAACGTGCCCTACCTCGACTCGATCCTCTACCTGCTCGGCATCCCCCGCGCCGAGGTCGAGGCCGCCGACGCCGAAGACGGCGTCACCTTCGTGGAGCGGTGAGCGCCGCCAGCCGGAGAGCCTCGGCGCTGAGCCCCTTCAGCGTCGGCTGCGCCGCGGCGGCGTGCATGATCCCGCGGCGCACCCCGGTCATCTGATCGGCCGCGCCCCCGGCCACCTCGTCCAGCCGGCGCGCCGTCAGCACGTCGACGTGGGCGCCGAGCTCGTCCAGGACGCGGTCCAGATCGTCGGGCGGCGTCTCGGGGCGCTCCGTCCCGACCGCCTCGGCGACGTTCTCCAGCCGGTCGGCGACCATGTCGAGCACCGTCGCCGTCGGCCCGGACTCCTCGCTGGGCGGCGGCACGGCGAACAGTGCCAGCGCGTTGTCCCGCAGCCGCCGGGCGGCCGTCACCGCGTCCCTGAGCCGCCGCGGTGCGCTGCCCCCGGGCTCCTTGTCCAGCCGATCCAGGGAGACGGCGAACCGGTCGGCGGCGTCGGCGGCCGAGGAGACCCTGGCGCGCACCTCGTCGGGGTCCTGGTCGATCAGCGACCGCACCAGCGCGGCGTGCCGCCCGAGCATGTCCACTGCCCTGCCGGTCAGCTCCGCCCGCTGTCCCCGGGGCCACAGCAGCCGGGCGAAGGCCAGCGCCAGCGCCCCGCCGGCGGCCGTCAGGACCACCCGGGCCGCCGCCGCGCCCCAGTCGAGCGGCAGGGAGAAGTCCGACAGCATCAGCGACAGCGGGGTGGCGAAGATCGTCCAGTAACCGTAGCTGGTCCCTCGCAGCGCGAACCCCAGCACCGCGCAGACCGCGATGAACAGCAGCAGGTAGAGGTGGCCGGGCGCGACCGCCAGCACCACCGCCGCGCCCGCCGCGCCCACCGCGGTGCCGGCCGTCCTCAGCACCACCCGCTCGACCGTGTCGAAGTACGCCGGGCGGAGGCTGACGATCACGGTCACCACGAACCACTTGGCGTAGTGCTCGTGGATCACCAGCATCAGCGCCATGGCCAGGGACACCGCCAGACCCAGCCGCACCGGGTGGTACCCGGTGAAGAACACCGGCCTGCGCAACCGGCCGAACCTGGGCAGGCGCGGCCCGATCTCGACCCCCTCGGCCGCCTGCTGCGCCACCGACCGCACCGCCATCCCGATCCGGTCCAGGCCCGGTGACCGAGTAGACCGAGCGGGTGTCGGGCCGGGCGGAGAGGGCCTCGGCGACCTGCCCGGCCGTACAGGGAGCGACCTGGACGTGCAGGT
>NZ_JBSFPS010000261.1:0-13952 GCF_053588315.1 Streptosporangium sp. NPDC003464
CCTTGCCCAGGCGCTCCAGCACGCCGGGATAGCCCCCGGGCGGGACCTTGAAGACCAGCTGCGCGGAGCCCTCGCCGCCGGTGTAGGCGTCCGACTTCTCCATGGACAGATAGCCGCCGGCGGTGGTGACGATCTGCCGGGCCCTGTCGGCCGCCGCGGTGATGTCCTTGGCCCGGACCGTCATCTCCGCCGTGTAGATGATCGCCCGATCCTGCGGGACCAGCTTCACCTGTCCGTTCTGCCCGGGTTTCTGGTCAACCTGGCGGGGCTCGGCGCCGCGCGCGCTCCCGCCCGCGTCGGATTCCGCCTCCTTGGCCGCGGTGTTCATGTCGGCGGCGGGGGCCGGGGCGCTGAGGGGGGAACCGCTGGTCGCCTGTCCGCCCGCGCAGGCGGACAGCGACAGCGCCACCCCCGCCAACGCGACCGCCGGGCGCATGCCGTACCGGAATCTGCTCATGCCTTCCTTGACGGCCGCCGCGCCGGCGGGGTTTGGCGCAGGCAATCACGATGAAGTCACGTTCTCCATACCCGCCGATCACGGGGTGGCGGGAGCAGGGGCGGCTGCCGGGGGCGGTACGGTCAGGAGTCATGGAAGGCAACCGGTGCCATGTGGTGGTCGTCGGCGGTGGGATCGCGGGGCTGGCCGCCGCGTGGTACCTGCGGCAGGGCGGCGAAGGTGTCCGGGTGACCGTGCTCGACGGCGCCCGGCGGATCGGCGGCAAGCTCCTCGCCACCGAGGTCGCGGGGGTCCCGGTGGACGCCGGGGCGGAGGCCATGCTCGCGCGGCGGCCCGAGGGCAGAGAGCTGGCCCGGATGGTCGGCCTCGGCGACGAGTTACGGCATCCCGGCGCCACCCAGGCGGCCGTCCTGACCCGGGGCGCGCTGCGGCCCATGCCCAAGGGGAACGTCATGGGGGTCCCCTCCGACCTGACGTCGCTGGCCAGATCCGGCGTCCTCAGCCCCGGCGGCCTCGCCCGGGTGCCCCTGGACCAGATCCTCCCGGCCACGCTCATCGACACCGACGTGTCGGTGGCCGCCTACATCCGCGCCCGGATGGGCGGGGAGGTGGTCGAGCGCCTGATCGAGCCGCTGCTCGGCGGCGTCTACGCGGGCCAGGCCGACAGGCTCTCGCTGGAGGCGACGATGCCCAGGATCGCCATCGCCGCCCGCTCGGAGCGGTCGCTGCTCGCGGCCGCCCGGGAGATCGTCGCCGAGGCGCCCAAGGACGCCGGGCCCGTCTTCACCACCCTGCGGCAGGGGATGGGCGCGCTGCCCGAGGCGGTGGCCGCGGCCTCCGGCGCGGAGATCAGGACCGGCGTCATGGTGCGGGAGATGCACCGGGCCGAGCACGGCTGGCGGCTGGTGACCGGGCCGGTGCCCGAGCCCGAGGTCATCGAGGCCGACGCGGTGATCGTCGCGGTCCCGGGGCCGTCGGCGAGCCGCCTGCTCGCCGCCGAGGTGCCCCAGGCCGCCGCCGAGCTGGCCCGGATCGACTACGCCAGCATGGCCATCGTCACCCTCGCCTACCCCCGGGAGGCGTTCCCGGAGCCGCCGGCCGGCAGCGGCTATCTGGTCCCGCCCGTCGACGGGCGCCCGATCAAGGCGGCCACGTTCAGCTCGGTCAAGTGGCCGCACCTGACCGAGGCCGACCCCAACCTGATCCTGCTGCGCTGCTCGATCGGCCGCCTCGGCGAGGAGGCGGTGCTCCAGCGCGACGACGCCGAGCTGGTCGCCCTGGCGATGGCCGAGATGGTCGAGGTCATGGGTGTGCGCGGGCTGCCGCGCGACTCCAGGGTGACCCGCTGGGGCGGCTCCCTGCCGCAGTACGACGTGGGCCACCTCGACCGGGTCGCCCGCATCCGCGCCGCCGTCGCCTCCCAGCCGGGGCTGGCGCTGTGCGGCGCCGCCTACGACGGCATCGGCATCCCGGCCTGCGTCTCCACCGCCCGCACTGCGGCGGCCCGGATTCTGGACCACCTGGACCCCACGGAAGAATGGCAGAAGAGAGCCGATTCGCTGACGAGCTGACACGCCGGCGGAGCTGACGAAAGGGTGAGGACGACGGACGGGAACCCGCGGCCCAAGGCACGCGACCTGAACCAGGTGATCCGCTACACGATGTGGTCGGTCTTCAAGCTGACCGAACGCTGTCCGGGCAACCGTGAGGGCATGGCCGAGGAGGTCGAGGACCTGCTGGCCCAGATGGCGGAGAAGGACGTGGTCACCCGCGGCCTCTACGACGTGACCGGGTTCCGCGCCGACGCCGACTTCATGTTCTGGTGGCACGCTCCGACCGCCGAGGACCTGCAGGAGACCTACGCCCGCTTCCGCCGCACCGACCTCGGGCTGCTGACCGAGCCGGTCTGGTCGGCGATGGCGCTGCACCGCCCGGCCGAGTTCAACAAGTCGCACATCCCGGCCTTCCTGGCCGAGGAGGAGGCGCGCCGCTACGTCAGCGTCTACCCGTTCGTCCGTTCCCTGGAGTGGTACCTCCTGGACGACGCCGACCGCCGCCGGATGCTCGCCGAGCACGGCAAGATGGCCCGCGACTACCCGGACGTCCGGGCCAACACCGTCGCGTGCTTCTCCCTGAACGACTACGAGTGGATGCTCGCCTTCGAGGCCGACGACCTGCACCGCATCGTCGACCTGATGCGCACCCTGCGCGCCGCCGAGGCCCGGCGGCACACCCGGGAGGAGACTCCCTTCTTCACGGGGATCCGCAAGCCGGTCGGCGAGCTGATCACCGCGCTGCCGTAGCCGGGCCGCGGCCCCGCCGCCGTGGCCCGTCACCGCGGTCTGCCACCGCGGTCTTTCACTGTGGCCCGTCACCGCGCGGGGGCGTCCCCGGGGCGGCGGGAGCGCCGTCGCCCCCGGGCGCGGACGTGGTCTTTCAGGGGCGTCGTCCGGCCGGATCCGGCGAAACCTCGGATATTCTCCCGCCATTTGTCATACTCAGGGAAAATCACCTGTCTATGTGAGGCCAAGGGTGAAAAGGGGCGAAGATCTGGCACGGTCCACACGGCGCGAGGGCGCGGGACGCCGACGGCGGGCCCGGTCTCGGGTAGCCGAGGTCTCGGTGGGGGTGGCCGCGCTGGCGGTCGCCGGGCTGGCGCTGGGCGGGTCCCTGCTGCGGGCCCCGCAGCAGCAGTCGCCCTCCTACGGGCAGGCGGCCCCGGTCGCCCCTGGGGCGCCGCAGGGCGCCGCGGCGGGCGGCGGACCGGTGGCGGCGGCCGAGTCTGGCGCGGAGAAGCGGGCGGCCGACGAGTCGGAGGCGGCCGGGCTGTCCAAGCACACCGACAAGAAGGCGCTGGCCTACTTCAAGAGCCACAAGGCGGCCAAGCGGGTCAAGGACATCCGCATAGTCGGCGGCTATCTGCGGATATATACGGATCTTCCGGAGTCGGCGGGCAACTCCAAAGAGGCGCTCAAACTGTGTGAGACGGGTGTGAGCTATCTCGTCGGGGAGCTCGGGGTGTCCAGCCCGGTGGTCTTCGTCCAGGCGAAGTTCGGGGAGAACGGCAATCCGGTGCTCGCCAACATCCTCGGGCCCGGCGACTCCGACTGCCGCGTCACCCATCCCAGGCCCGGCGGATAGCGGGGCGTCCCGGCCGCTCAGGTCACCCGGACCCGGGTCTTGCCGCAGATCTTGCAGCGCTGGGTGATCACCCGGCCGATGATCTCGATGATCACCCACTTGTGCCGGATGTGCACGGCGACTCCTCGAGGAAGATCACTTTGCGGATGCGCTCGCGTACTCCGCGTGACTTCGCTCTACCCCGCCGCGGCCCGTCCTTACCTCCCGTAAAGGGGAGTGTGGCCTCATCCGGCCGCCGGGCGCGGCCCGGACCCGCCCGCCCCCGGACCCGCCCGCCACCTGGGGCCGGACCCGCCCGCCGCCCGGGCGGCCCTCCCGTCCGGGCGGCGGTCCGGCGGTCAGCCGGTGGGCTCCAGTCGGAGGGACACGGAGTTGATGCAGTAGCGGTCGTCGGTGGGAGTCCCGTAACCCTCGCCGTGGAAGACGTGGCCGAGGTGGGAGTCGCAGGCCGCGCAGCGGACCTCGACGCGGACCATGCCGAGCGAGCGGTCCTCGATCAGGGTCACCGCCTCCGACTTGGACGGCTCGTAGAAGCTCGGCCAGCCGCAGTGGCTGTCGAACTTGGTGTCCGACCGGAACAGCTCGGCGCCGCAGGCCCGGCAGCTGTAGACGCCTTCGGTCTTGGTGTCGACGTATTCTCCGGTGAAGGGGCGCTCGGTGCCCGCCTGGCGGAGAACGTGAAACTCCTCGGGAGAGAGCTGGACGCGCCATTCGGCGTCGCTCTTGACCACCTTGTCCATCTCGCCAGCCTATGCGGTCGCGGGCGCCCCCGGAGGGGCGGGCGGGGCCGGGCGCCCCGGCCGACACGCCACCCGATATGCCCGAAAAAATCTTTTAGGGCGAAGCATCCATTTATGTCTGGTTTGGCGTCTTTATCACTGTGGGGGGTTTTTCGCCTTCCTGATTGAGGGTGAGATCACCCGTCAGGCCGTCCACCGATCAACTTGGGCGGTCGAGGCCGCCGGCCGGGTGGCGCGCCAGCGCCCGGAACCGGAGAGCGAGACGGGTGGTCACAGGGTCCGTCCCGTCGAGAGCCCGGTCCCGCCGCCGTGGCGGCTCCGGGACGGGCCCGCCCTTTGTGGAGTACCTTCGATCCATGGCGTCGCCGTACATCGAACTCGCGGTCGGAGACCGGGTCGTCAAGGTCACCAACCCCGACAAGGTCTATTTCCCGGAGATCGGCGCGACGAAGCGCGAGCTGGTCGAATATTACGTCAGCGTGGGCGAGGGGGCGCTGCGCGCCCTCCGTGACCGCCCCACCTTCCTCAAACGGCATCCCGGCGGGGTCGAGTCAGAGGGGATCTACCAGAAGCGGGTGCCTCCCAAGCTCCCCGAATGGTTCGAGACGGTCACGATCCGCTTCCCCAGCGGGCGCACCGCCGAGACGCTCCGGATCACCGAGGTCGCCCACATCGCCTACTGCGCGAATCTGGGGACCATCGACTTCCACCCCTGGCCGGTCCGCGCCGCCGACGTGGAGCACCCCGACGAGCTGCGCATCGACATCGACCCGCAGCCCGGCACGGGCTTCGAGGAGGCCCGCAAGGTGGCCTTCGCGGCCGACGAGATCCTGCGCGAGCTCGGCATGACCGGCTTCCCCAAGACCTCCGGCAACCGGGGCATCCACATCAACGTGCGGATCGAGCCGCGCTGGGACTTCATCCAGGTGCGCCACGCCGCGATCGCCTTCGCCCGCGAGGTGGAGCGCCGCGTGCCCGCCCTGGCCACCACCGCGTGGTGGAAGGAGGAGCGGGGGGAGCGGGTCTTCATCGACTACAACCAGAACGCCCGCGACCGGACCGTGGCCGCCGCCTACTCGGTGCGGGCCCGGCCGCACGCCCCGGTCTCGGCCCCGCTCACCTGGGAGGAGCTGGCCGACGCCGACCCGCGCGACTTCGACATCCGGACGGTCCCGGGCCGCTTCGCCAAGCTGGGCGACGTGCACGCCGCGATCGACGACCGGGCCTTCCCGATCGACGCCCTGCTCGAATGGTTCGAGCGCGACGGCCGGGAGGACATGCCCTACCCGCCCAACTACCCGAAGATGCCCGGCGAGCCGAAGCGGGTGCAGCCGAGCAAGGCCCGCGACGACTCCCGCTAGGCGGGCCGGCCCCGCCGTACGGGATCCGGCCCCGCCGTACGCCGTGCGGGATCAGGGGTCGCGGGGGAGGCCCAGGGCGCGTTCGGCGATGATGTTGAGCTGGATCTCGGTCGTGCCGCCGCCGATGGTGAAGGCCCTCGTGGTGAGGATCATCCGGTTCCAGTACGGCGAGGCGGGGGCGATGGACCAGCAGAACTCCGAGACGGCCTGGGAGTGGCGCATGCCGAGGAGCTTGCGGACACTCGCGGCGGTCCCGGAGTCGCCGCCGGACAGCTGGGACAGGGTGACGCGCAGGCCGAGGGCGGACAGGGCCTGACCGGAGGCCCACAGGCGCCCGGCCTCCTCCAGGGCGGCCGGGCGCAGGGCGTCGGGGCCGCCCAGCTCGCCGATCAGCTCGACCATGTCGGTGTGCCGGGAGCCGGGGCCCCAGGAGTCGCCGAGGGCGACGCGCTCGTGGGAGAGGGTGTCGCGGGCGATCCGCCAGCCCTGGCCGGCCCGGCCGACCACCAGGTCGTCGGGGACGAAGACGTCGTCGAGGAAGACCTCGTTGAAGATCTCCTCGCCGTTGATCTCCTTCAGCGGGCGGACGGTCACGCCGGGAGAGGACATGTCGACCAGGAAGTAGGTGATGCCCTCGTGCTTGGGGGCGTCGGGATCGGTCCTGGCCAGGCAGATGGCCCACTGGGCCCACTGGGCCAGCGAGTTCCAGATCTTCTGGCCGCTCAGGGACCAGCCGCCCGCCACCCGGACGGCCTTGGTGGACAGCGCGGCGAGGTCGGAGCCGGCGCCGGGCTCGCTGAAGAGCTGGCACCACATGATCTCGCCGGTCAGGGTCCTGGGCAGGAAACGCTCCCGCTGCGCAGGGGTGCCGTGGCGGACGATCGAGGGGACGGCCCAGGCGGCGATGCCGAGGTTGGGCCTGCCGAGTTCCCGGAACTCCTGGTGGATGACGACCTGCTCCAGCGGTGCGGCGGCGCGGCCCCAGGGCCTGGGAAGGTGGGGCATGATCCAGCCCTCGCCGGCCAGGCGGGCCAGCCGCTCGGCCGGCTCCGCCCGGGCCAGCGACGCCACCGCGGCCCTGATCTCCGCGCGGAGGGTCTCGGCCTCCTCGGGCAGGTCGGGCTCCATCGACCGGCGGACCCCGCCGGCGGCCAGCCGGGCCACGCGCTCGGCCCACTCGCCGGGGTCGCCGCTCAGCGCCCGCAGCGACAGCGCCCGGCGGTAGTAGAGGTGAGCGTCGTGCTCGTAGGTGTAGCCGATGCCGCCCAGGACCTGGATCGCGTCGGCGGTGCACCGTACGGCGGCGTCCGCGGCGAGCACCCCGGCCGTGCCGGCCGCCAGCGCCGCCTCCTCCCCGGGGGCGTCCCCGTCGAGGGCCCGGGCGGCGTCCCACACGGCGGCACGGGCGTGTTCGAGCGTGACGAGCATCGCGGCGCACCTGTGCTTGACGCCCTGGAACTGGCCGATCGGGCGGCCGAACTGCTCGCGGACCCTGGCGTGGCCGGCGGCGGCGGCCACCGCCCAGGCGGCCACCCCGCAGGCCTCCGCGCCGAGCAGGACGGCGGCCAGGTCCGCCACGAGGCCGGAGGTCACCCCGGCCAGCACTCGGCCGTCCGGTACGGCGCGCGCCTCCACGGCCGCCAGCCGGCGTGACAGGTCGATGCCGTCGACCCCCTCGGTCCCGCAGTCGGCCCGGTCGAGGGCGGCCCAGCGGCCGTCGGGGAGCGGCAGGACGTACAGGTCGGCGTCGGGGGAGCCGAGCGCGGTCACGGCCCCGCCCGCCGCGGCCGCCGCCCGTGCCCCGCCGGGCAGGGCCACGGCTGCGGTCAGGGTGCCGTTGGCCAGGGCGGCGAGCAGGCCGTGCGCCGGCGGGGGCGCGGGCCGGGCGGGCGCGGCGTCCCCGGCAGGCGAGGGGACCGCGGGAGGTGGGGCGTCCCCGGCCGGGGAGGGGTCCGGGAGGAGGGCGGGTGCCGTCACGGCGCGGGCGATGATCGCCGAGGCCAGGACCGTGGGCAGGTGGGAGCCGGGAGCGCAGTGCTCGCCGAGCGCCTCCAGGGCGACGGCCAGCTCCGGCAGACCTCCTCCCTGCCCGCCGTGCTCCTCGGGCAGGTGGAGGCCGAGCAGTCCCTGGGCGGCCAGGGCGGCGCGGAAGGGCTCGTGGTCCATGCCCCGCGCCGTGATGTTCCGCCCGGCGAAGCCGTGGACGGAGGCCGCCAGCGCCCGGTGTTCTTCGGTGAGTCCGATGCCCATGCGCCGACTCTAGAACGATATTCGGTCCATCGTAAGGGGAGCCGCCGCGCCGCCCGCCGGGCGGCGCGGGTCACGACTGGATGATCGCCGCCTTCTCCCGGGTGTACTCCAGCACGGCGTCGTGGCCGTAGCCGGAGTCCTTGACGCCGCCGAACGGCAGGCCGGGCGGCATCTGGCGGAAGGTGTTCACCCAGACCGTGCCGGTCCGCAGCTCGGCGACGAACCGGTGGGCGCGGCCGAGGTCGCGGGTCCACACGCCCGCCGCGAGCCCGTAGGGGGAGTCGTTGGAGACGGCCAGGGCCTCCTCGTCGGTGTCGAACGGGATCGCCACGGCCACCGGGCCGAAGATCTCCTCCTGGCAGACGCGCAGCGTGTTGTCGGAGGTGGTGAACAGCGTGGGGGCCACCCAGTAACCGCCGGGCATGGACGGGACGACGTCGGCCCCGGTCCGGCCGCCGAACACCAGCTCGGCCCCCTCCTTCTCGGCGATGTCGAGGTAGGAGGTGACCCGTTCGTACTGCCCCTCGGACACGATCGGGCCCATCGTGGTGGTCATGTCGAGGGGGTCGGCCAGCGTTACGTGCGCCGCGATCGCGGTGATCCGCTCGATCATCTCGTCCCAGATCGAGCGGTGGATCAGGATGCGGGACCCGGCCACGCAGACCTGCCCGGCGTTGCCGGTGTAGATCGAGTTCACCGTCACGCCCTGGGCGGCGGCGTCCAGGTCGGCGTCGGGGAAGACGATGTTCGGGGACTTGCCGCCGAGCTCGAACGTCAGCGGCTTCAGGTGGTCGGCCGACGCCCGGGTGATGGCCTGGCCGGTCTGGGTGGAGCCGGTGAGGCTGATCTTGTCGACCCCGCGGTGCCGGACCAGCGGGTCCCCGACGTCCTCGCCGAGGCCGCTGACGATGTTGAGCACGCCGGGCGGGAGCACCTCGGCCAGCAGCTCGCCCAGCCGCAGCACGGAGGCGCAGGCCTGCTCGGCGGGCTTGACGATCACCGTGTTGCCCGCCGCCAGCGCGTAGGCCGCCTTGGCGGAGAAGGTCGAGACGGGCGAGTTCCACGGGATGATGCACAGCGCCACGCCGTACGGCTCGCGCCGGGTGAGCCCCATGCTGCCGGGGCCGAGGATCACGGTCTCGCCCTTGACCGCGTCGAGCACCTGGCCGGCGGCGATCTGCCACAGGTGGGTCATGCCGGGCAGGTCCTTCTTCAGGGTGTCCCGCAGGATGCGGCCGTTGTCGGTGGTCTCGATCCTGGCCAGCTCCTCGGCGTGCCGGGCGAAGACCCCGGCCACCTCGCGCAGGAAGTGCGCCCGGCCGAGCGCGGGCATGCCCGACCACATCGGGAACGCCTTGCGCGCCGCCGCCACGGCGGCCTCGGCGTCGGCCCTGCCGCCGGCCGGGACGCGGGCCCACACCTCGCCGGTGGCCGGGTTGACCGAATCCAGCGTGCGGCCGTCGGCCGCGGCCACCAGGCGCCCGCCGATCAGGTTGCGGTACTCGTTCACTGCTCACTCCCGCGTCGGCCGTACAGAAACGTAGCCAAGCGTACGCTTGCTTGACTACGTCGGGAAGCCGGGACCCGTGAACGGCGGGTCCTAGCGGCGCCGGCCGAGGGCGAAGGCCACGTTCACCCCCACGATGCCGAGCCAGAGGATCAGTATCACGACCACCGGGATCTCCTGGGCGGTGACGGAGATGCCGGTCGTCGCCGACGCGCCGAACACCAGGGAGACGATGGACAGCGCCAGCCGCTGGCCGGCGTCCACGGACGGGCGGACCGCCGGGGCCTCCTTGCGGGAGCGGGCGGCGATCCGGTCGTCCACCCGCCGGTCGATCTCCTGGTCCATCTTCTCCAGGAAGCCCTCGACCAGGGAGTCTTCGTAGTCGGGGCCGAGGTCGCGGCGGGCCGCGACGGCGGCCCGCAGTTCGTCGTCAGAGGAGGATGATCTCACCATAGTCGAGATATATCGCCTCATGGCGCCCGTGTCTACGCGGAGGCCGCCCTAACCGGCCAGGATGTCGTCCAGGTCGTAGGAGAGCGGCCGTTCGAGCTGCTCGAAGGTGCACGACTCGGGGGTGCGGTCGGGGCGCCAGCGGCGGAACTGGGCGACGTGCCGGAACCGGCTGCCCTCCATGTGGTCGTAGGCGACCTCCAGCACCAGCTCCGACCTCAGCGGCACGAACGACAGGTCCTTGGTGGCGCTCCACTTGGAGACCGCGCCGGGCAGCGACTCGGCGCTCCAGGGGTGGCCGTCCTGGCTGACGTACGGGGCGAGCTCCTCGACCAGCTCGGCCCGGCGCTTCATCGAGAAGGCCGCCGCGACGCCGACGTGGCGGAGCGTGCCGCCGGAGTCGTGCAGTCCCAGGAGGAGGGACCCGACCACCGGGCCCGACTTGTGCCAGCGGTATCCGGCCACCACCACGTCGGCCGTCCGCTCGTGCTTGACCTTCGACATCACCCGCTTGTCCGGTTGGTACGGCAGGCCGCCCGGCTTGACCACGATGCCGTCGAGTCCCGCGCCCTCGAAGGTGTCGAACCACTCGGCCGCCTGCTCCTCGGACGTGGTGACCGGTGTCAGCCGGATCGCCCGCCCCGCGCCGCCGAAGATCGACTCCAGCCGCGCCCGGCGTTCGGAGAACGGGGCCTCCAGCAGGGACTCCTCGCCCAGGGCCGGCAGGTCGAAGGCGATGAACGACGCCGGGGTCTGCTCGGCCAGCAGCTTCACCCGGGAGGCGGCCGGGTGGATGCGCTGCTGCAGGGCCTCGAAGTCGAGCAGCTGGCCGTCGCGGACGACGATCTCCCCGTCGACCACCACCCGGTCGGGCAGCTCCGCCTTCACCGCCTCGACCAGCTCGGGGAAGTAACGGGTGAAGGGCCGCTCGTTGCGGCTGCCGAGATAGACCTCGTCCCCGTCGCGGAACACCACGCACCGGAAGCCGTCCCACTTCGGCTCGTAGAACAGGGTGCCGTCCTGCGGCGGCAGGCCGTTGACGGTCTTGGCCAGCATCGGCGCGAGCGGTGGCGCTATCGGCAGTCTCATCCCGCGGCCCCGGCCGGACGGACGGCGGCGGGGACCCGGCCGCGGTGCTCGACGTCGGACTCGTTCTGCTCGTCCACTACGGCTCCGAACATGTGTCGTCGTGCCCGGCGGTGAACTCACCTCACCGGTTCACCAGGGCTCCGAATATATCTGGTGAACAGGAAACCGTCCTCCTCCAGCACGTGGGCCAGGTGGAGCCGGGTGAGCGAGGCCGGGCCGTCGAGGACCCGGGAGGCGTCCCCGCCGATCAGCATCGGGCTCAGCGTGAGGCAGAGCTCGTCGACCAGGCCGGCCGCGGCGAGCTGGGCGTTGATCTTCGCTCCGCCCTCGCACAGCACCCGCCCCAGGCCGCGCTCGCCGAGCTCCCCGACCGCCGCCGCCAGGTCCACCCGGTCATGACCGGCCACGATGACCTCGGCGTGCCGGGCGGCCTCCTCTCGCCGGTCCCTGGGGGCGGCGTCGCAGGTGATGACGATCGTCCGGGAGTCCGGCCCGGCCTCGGTGAACAGCGGGCCCGTCAGATCCAGGTCGAGGCGCCGAGTCACCACGGCCACCGGAGGGGCGGCCGGACGGCCCTCGCGCAGCGGGCGCCACGACTCCCTCGGCCGGGCCGGGCCGTACCCCTCGGCCCGCACGGTCGCCGCCCCCGCCACGATGACGTCGGCCAGCCCGCGCAGCACCCCGAAGACCCGCCGGTCGCCCTTGCCCGACAGCCCGCCGGACAGCCCCTCCAGCCAGGTCCCGCCGTCGGCGCTGGCCACCATGTTGACGCGGACGCACCGGCCGTCCGGATAGGCGTAAACCTGGGCGAGGTCGACGTCGCCGGAGGTCATGGGATGGATGAGACGCATCCTCCTACCTTGGCACAGCGCCGGTCGCCGGGTTCCCCGGCATGGTCGATAACGGATTCGACGCGCCTGATGACTTCGGTTGACTCCCGTTACATGATTCTCATGGAGATCCAGGAGGTTCCGTGGGGCTGGTCGCGATCGTGACATGGTTGATCACCGCGATGGTCGGGATCTACCTGCTGTATCTGTGGCTGTCCGGCGGGGGTCTGCGCCAGCAGGCGACGAAGGTCACCCGCTTCCCCACCGTGCTGGTCTTCGCCCATCCGGGGCTGGCGGTCTCCGCGCTGGCCTGCTGGATCGTCTACGTGCTCACCTCCGAGCGGGCCTTCGCGTGGCTGTCGTTCGGGGTGCTCGCGGCCTCGGCGCTGCTGGGGTTCACCATGTTCACCCGCTGGCTGGGCGGCGGCCGCCACGCGCGCGGCGCCGAGCAGCGCCTGCCCGTCCTCGCCGTCGCGCTGCACGGCGTGGCCGGGGTGACCACGTTCGTCCTGGTGCTGCTCACCGCCGCCATCGCCACCGGGCTCTGACCCGCCGGCCCGCGCGCCCGCCCGCGGGGCACGCCCGATCACCGGCGGCCGGCGGGACCTAGGTCCTGGGGCAGCGCAGGATCTGCATGGAGCGCGACGTCACCGGCACCACGGCCTCCGGCGGCCAGACCCTCTCGGCCGACCGCCCGTCCACCGGCCTGTCGTCGGCGGTGTCCAGCACGGTCCGCCACTCCGTCCCGTATTTGGCGTCGGGGACGGTGAAGTCCATGTCCTCGTGATGACCGTTGATCAGCAGCAGGAACGAGTCGTCCAGGATCGGCTCGCCGCGCGGGCCCGGCTCGGTGATGGCGTCGCCGTTGAGGAAGACGGTCAGGGACTTGGCGTAACCGGTGTGCCAGTCGGAGGCCGACATCTCCTCACCGGCCGGGGTGAGCCAGACGATGTCGCGGGTGCCGTCCTCGGCCTTGCGGCCGTGGAAGAACCTGCGCCGCTGGAAGACCGGGTGCGCGCGGCGCAGCCCGGACAGGCCCCTGACGAAGTCCAGCAGGTCCTCCTCTCCCTCGACCAGCGACCAGTCGACCCAGGAGATCTCGTTGTCCTGGCAGTAGGCGTTGTTGTTGCCGCCCTGGGTCCGGCCGAACTCGTCGCCGGCCAGCACCATCGGCACGCCCTGCGAGATGAAGAGGGTGGCCAGGTAGTTGCGGCGCTGGCGGTGGCGCAGGCGCACGATCTCCGGATCCTCCACCGGGCCCTCGGCGCCGCAGTTCCACGACCGGTTGTCGTCGGTGCCGTCGCGGTTGTTCTCCTCGTTGGCCTCGTTGTGCTTGCGGTCGTAGGAGACCAGGTCGGTCAGGGTGAAGCCGTCGTGGCAGGTGACGAAGTTGATGGAGGCCACCGGGCGGCGGCCGGAGGTGGCGTAGAGGTCGGCGGACCCGGTCAGCCGGGAGGCGAACTCGGGCAGCGCGGAGCCGTTCCCCCGCCAGAAGTCGCGCACGCTGTCGCGGTATTTGCCGTTCCACTCCGTCCACAGGGGCGGGAAGTTGCCGACCTGGTAGCCGCCGGGGCCGACGTCCCACGGCTCGGCGATCAGCTTCACCTGGGAGATCACCGGGTCCTGCTGGATCAGGTCGAAGAACGCGCTCAGCCGGTCGACGTCGTGCAGCTCGCGGGCCAGGGCGGCGGCCAGGTCGAACCGGAACCCGTCCACGTGCATCTCCATGACCCAGTAGCGCAGCGAGTCCATGATGAGCTGCAGCGCGTGGGGGGAGCGGACGTTGAGGGAGTTGCCGCAGCCGGTGTAGTCGAGGTAGTAACGCCGGTCGCCGTCGTGCAGCCGGTAGTAGGCCGTGTTGTCGATGCCCCGGAAGCCCAGCGTGGGCCCCATGTGGTCGCCCTCGGCGGTGTGGTTGTAGACCACGTCGAGGATGACCTCGATCCCGGCCTCGTGCAGCGCCCGCACCATCGCCTTGAACTCCAGCACCTGCTCGCCACGCTGCCCCGAGCTGGAGTAGGCGTTGTGCGGGGCCAGGTAGGCGATCGTGTTGTAGCCCCAGTAGTTCGTCAGCCCCCGGGCGACCATCGCGTGCTCGGGCACGAACTGGTGCACCGGCATCAGCTC